>CAYGXH010000253.1:0-4974 GCA_964353675.1 uncultured Chlorobiaceae bacterium | reverse complement strand
CCCGGGCTTGAGCAGTCCGGCAGCATTTTCCAGGAGTGTTGTCTGCCGCCTGACGAGGTGCTGGATATCTTCCGGTTCACGTTTCCATTTTATATCGGGTTTCTTGCGTAATGTTCCCAATCCAGAACAGGGTACATCCACGATTATCTTATCTGCAGGAGGTATTACAATATCGGACGAATCAGCAACCAGTGTTTCGACGTTGCCGATACCGAGACGTTCACAGCTCGTTCTGATAAGATTTAATTTACTCTCGTACTTATCAATTGCGATTATTTTCCCGTTATTCTTCATTAATTCAGCGATAAATGTTGTTTTCCCTCCCGGCGCCGCGCACATATCGATCACCCGGTCTCCGCTCTGCGGATCTAGAAGGAGCACGGGCAGTGCAGCGCTCTCATCCTGGATTGTAAAAAGACCCGATTGGAAAATATTCATCTGGGATATTCCGGAGAGACTTTTTACTTTAATGAAGTAATCGATGAATGAAGAGCCCTGAAAGGGTATGTTATTCTTCTCAAGAAGTGTGAGAAATTCGGATGGAGTAATCTTTAATTTATTAATCCGGAGAGTCAGGCCCGGTACTTCGTTGTTCGCCATGAGGAATTTTTCCGTTTCTTCCCGTCCAAAACGCGCTAGCCAGCGTTTAATCATCCAAACAGGGTGCGAGTAGTAAACGGCAAGGTACTGGTTAAGATCTTCATCAGGATTGGGATAGTGAATACCGTCTAGAGTCCGAATAATATTGCGTAAAACAGCATTGACGAATCCTGCAAATTTTTCTCCGCGTATCCTCTTAATGAACTCGACAGCTTCATGGACGGCCGCATACTGTGGAACGTGAGTAAGAAATAGAATTTGATACAACGCAACACGGAGGGCATTACGCACATTGACTTCTGATTTTGAAAAATTCCCGTGTGTAAAACCGTTAAGAATCCAGTCAAGTCTCCCCTGCCAGCGTACCACCCCATGGACTATTTCTGCAAACAAGCTCTTGTCTATGTCCGCGACATCCCTGGACTTCAACTCGGCATCGAGGAGCTTATCGAGATAGGAATCGGTCCGCTCCACTCGGTTTAAAACTTTCACTGCCGTTCCCCGGGGTCCTGCGTATAGTGTCTGGGTTTCGGAGCTGACTACCCTCGCCTCATGGTTCATTTCACACCCGCTTTTCGGCGCTCAGGATGCGTATTATTAAAAATATTCCTTGCTAAATCCTCATACACCTGACTCATCTCAACCCGGCGCCGCGCCATAACCTTTTTCATTGTATCAATCGATTTATCCACGTCGTAACACGTGAATGCCGTGCCTCCGCCCCACGAAAACGATGGGACAAATTTTGGCGGCAGACCGGCACCATAGATATTACACGACACACCCACTACTGTTCCAGTATCAAACATGACATTTATACCCGATTTCGAGTGATCTCCCATCGTCAGACCTATAAATTGCTTACCTGAGTCCAACATCGTGCCGTCGACTGAGACGCGTACAGTACTGTAGTTGTTTTTAAGATCACTGGTATTCGTATCTGCGCCGAGATTGACCCAGCTTCCGAGGTATGAATGTCCGAGATACCCGGAATGCTGTTTGTTTGAGTGCGATTGAATGATTGAACATTCTACTTCCCCGCCTACTTTGCACAACTCTCCGATTGATGTACCGGGATAAATTGTCGCACCTGCTTTAATGATGGAATTACGACCAATAAACACCGGACCTTGAATGACTGCATTCGACATGACGATAACATTTTCACCGAGAATAATCGGGCCCTTCTCGGCATCAAGTACCGCACCTGGTTTAACCATCGCGCCACGGGAAATAACAATATTCTTTCTGCCGATGATATGTGCGCCTCTGTATATCTTCTCTGCTCCGGCTCCCGGTTTTCTGATCCTCCGAAAGTCCCTCTCGATTTCCTCTGCCGCACCGTGAATCAAGTCCCAGGAATAACGAATGAGCTTCCCTGTAAATACCTTTTCCCTGTATTCCTGCAGAACCGAGGCGTCGAAAATTCCATCACGTAACGATTTTTTTATGGAGGAGATATTTTTCTTCATACAATATACCGCCGCGACGTCGTCCCCGTCGCGCATAAGCCAATTATTACTGAGGTCTTTACCGATCAGCTTCCGTAAACCTTCCATCTTCAGGATGCGGCTGTTCAGGAATAGCGTATCATCCTCAGCGAGCAAATTTACCGGTGTACCGGGATAGTTTTCAGCAACCAGGTTGGCCAAGTCGGGTCTCACCGAAAGTGTCAGCGGGACGCGGGGGAATTCGATGGAAATATTATGTAGCAGATTGTTGGTGCCGCATCTCAGCTCGCAGACAGGACGAAAGTATACGAGCGGAAGCAGATTTCTATAGTACCGGTCTTCAAAAACGCAAATATTCATGAATATATCCCTGAGAGTAAAAAAACGGAATTCCGATAACTCAGAATTCCGTTTTCATTTTTTAGACGATGATTTTCCTTTATGCGGTTTTTTCCGCCCCCTGTGTCTTCTTCGCATATTTTTTCATAAAACGTTCAACCCTTCCGGCAGAGTCAACTAATTTCTGTTTACCCGTAAAAAAAGGATGACATTTTGAACATATTTCTATTTTGAGGTTACCCGACGTCGACCTTGTTTCAAAGACGTTTCCACACACACAGGTTACAATAGATTTCTTATACGCAGGATGAATGCCTTTTTTCATTGAAAAGCTCCAGTTTTCAAAAAACTTTCTAAATTAATATACGGAGAAATCGCCAGAATCGCAAAAAATGGAATGGCTAAGGCACCCTTCCGATCCAATAACCATTTTCAAATGCTTCCCACATCTGCTGGGCAAAAATTTTCGCATCCTCAGCTGTCACATACTGCCCCAGGGCAACACGGAAATGCCTGGCCGATTCTACAACCATGGCTTCATACCCTGCCTCTACCCATCGGTGCACTTCCTCTTCTGCAGGTGATTTAACATTATAGGATGCAATGTAAACAGTAAAACTACCCTGCGTTAACGATACTTCGGGAGATACCGCTGGTATCTTCACAATCGGTTTTATTCCTTCCGCCGGTGGTTTTTTAACCGGTTCAGAGACAGGTTGCCGGAGTGGTTGCTCAACAGGTTGCTCGGCTGGCTGTTCAACAGGTCGTTCCGACGGGGGAAATTCCTCTGCCTGCACAATAGAACTTGAATCTGTAACCGGAACTACAGATACCTCGGACGCAGTCGGGCCTACTCCCAGCTGTTTCAGCGCTATAATGTATACTAAAAACACCGCAGAGGCGACAACAAGAACGATGAAAGCTCCCTGCAGGATATATTTGAGAACAGAGTAGCTCTTTTTTGGTGTGTGGAGGATTGGTTTCGGACCCGACTCATCGTCGAGCGTTACGAACTCTTTATTTTGGACATTCAGCGGCATGAGGGTCGGACCGGTATCATTTGACTTACAATTTACAACTTGGGAATGACTATGTCAAGAAAAATGTATATGTAAGAAAAATAGCTCGTGGTTTTACGATGAACTCGAAGGTAGACAACCATTCATCGTCCTATCAAGCGTTTCTCAGCGCTTCGGCTCCACTGACGATTTCGAGAAGTTCCTTCGTAATGGAAGCCTGTCGGGCTTTATTGTAGGAGAGCTGGAGAGTCCGGATTAAATCCGCAGCATTCGACGTCGCATTATCCATTGCAGTCATTCGTGCCCCTTGCTCGGATGCATTTGATTCCAGCATTGCATGCCACAGCTGGAAATTGAGGTGTTTTGGCAGAAGCGCTGTAAGAATTATTTGGAGTGACGGCTCGTAAATAGAATACGCATCACGCTTTGGTCCGGCATCCCCCTCGAATGCCCTGAGGTTTTCCAGGCTGAGGGGAAGTAGAGGTTCAATAACGATTCGATGGTGCATGATAGATTTGAATTCATTATAGAGAAGCTCTACCCTGTCGTACTCACCGTTCAGGAACTTCGTGGTAACCTCCCCCATCACCCTCTGAGCATTTACATAATTCATTTCACGGAGGATACCGGTAAACTTTCCGATGACATTGTAATGATTCTTATGAAAGTAATCGCTCCCCTTTTTCCCGATGCATAACAGGTGAACATTCCCCGAACTGTTCAACGAATTGTAGCGCTCTTCTATGTGATGGATCGTATTCTTTATGACATTTGAATTGAATGCTCCGCATAAACCACGATCAGAGGTAATAATGATTATAGCGATGGAATTCATCTCCCGTTCACGGAAGAGAGGATGTTCGTCAACGCTGGATACGGTTGCGAGATGACTGACCAGTGTGCGGATGGTTCGTGCATACGGTCTGGCGGCGATGACAGCATCCTGCGCGCGGCGAAGCTTGGCGGCCGCCACCATTTTCATCGCCTTCGTAATTTTCTGTGTACTTTTTACGCCTCCTATGCGCCGGCGTATTTCGCGGAGTGTAGCCATCGTTCAGGAAGCAGTAAAGGATGCAATAAAATCTTTTACGATTGGTACAAGTTTCTCCTGAATCTGATCCGACAGATCCTTCGTCTTCGCAATTTCATCGAGGATATCGCGGTGCTTCACTTCCATCAATTCAAGGAATTCTTTTTCAAACCGCTGAATAGACCCGATCGGTAATTCATCAAGGTAACCGTTCGTACCGACAAAGATACTGACAACCTGTTTTTCAACAGACATCGGATCGTATTGCCCCTGCTTTAGGAGTTCGACCAACCGTGAACCCCGGCGAAGCTGAGCTTGTGTCGCTTTATCGAGATCGGATCCGAATTTTGCAAATGCTTCCAGTTCCCGGTATTGAGCGAGGTCGAGGCGCAGCCGTCCTGCAACTCTTTTCATTGCTTTAATCTGGGCGTTACCACCGACACGCGAAACTGAAATACCCACGTTAATAGCCGGTCGGACTCCCGAATTGAAAAGGCCAGGTTCAAGGTAAATCTGTCCGTCGGTGATTGAAATT
>CAYGXH010000252.1:0-4983 GCA_964353675.1 uncultured Chlorobiaceae bacterium | reverse complement strand
CGATCAGACTTTGAGTGAGATCCTCGAAATCCTTATTGCTGTCGATGCTTGGATAGTATGCCAGCTCATTGAGAATTCCGATTGCATGCTCAAATTCTGCCACAGATAGGACTGAATCTCCCTGTGCCTGAGCATTCAGAGCTGTAATGTAGTGTTCGCGGGCGGCTTCGAGGAGCTGGGCAGTAACTTCATCATAAGTAGAATCAGCGATGAGACTGTCGCCGATCGCACCGTTCATTTCTTCCCTGGACAGCGTGTCTATGTATGTTACTGGAGTTAAGCTAGAGAGGTTAGGGTCGGAGGAAGATTTTACCGACTTTTCGGTCGAACAACCGACAAGAATTACTAGCAATATTATGAGGCTTGTGTAACGCAATATAATTTCCTGAAATACCCGTTTTCCAACACCTACAATTGTTGAAAATATATAGGATTTAGGGTAAAATGTCAAGCACTATTTCAATGAAATGTGATAAATCTCAAAAGAATGATGGTTGTAAGTTATTTTTCCATAATATGAATAAAATTTAATGATTTTATGAATAATGGAAGGGAGAAGGTTATTGGTACACAGAATCGATAATACCACCACCGATAAGGAGATCCCCCGAATACATGACCACTGATTGACCCGGAGTTATGGCTTTCTTTGGTTCATTAAAAATTATCGAAATACTATTCCCCTCCTGTGGATAGACTTTAGCTAACGAAGGTTCATCCTTGTACCGGATTTGAGCTGATATCCTCATTCCTTCATTCAATGAATCAATACCTATAAAATTAACGTTTTTCGCAATCAATCCTTTTTGAAATAGATCCTCTTTTTTACCGATTCTGATTATATTGGCATTAGGATCGATCTGCGTGACGTAGACCTTCCCGCCATGTGCGCCTATTCCGCTCCTCTGACCAATGGTGTAGTACGGAATTCCCTCGTGTTTTCCAACCACTTGCTCGCCGAACACGATATTACCCCCCTGAATGTCGACGTTGCGCCTGGAGAATTGCTCGGCGAGGAACCGCCGATAATCGTCATCGGCTATAAAACAGATTTCGAAACTCTCTCCCTTTTCAGCCGTCTTCAGGCCGAATCTTAAAGCCATCCCCCTTACCTGTACTTTTGTGTATTCTCCGAGTGGAAAAATCGTTCTCGAAAGAGCGTCCTGATTCAGACCCCATAGTGCATATGTCTGGTCCTTGGTTGTATCCGCCGCCCGGGTTATGACGTATCTCTTTTTTTCTGCATCATACCTGACGCGAGCGTAATGACCTGTGGCAACGTAGTCTGCACCTATCGCATTCGCTTTCGACAGCAGTTCATTCCATTTAATTTTATGATTACAAAGAACACAAGGATTAGGCGTACGTCCGTTGCGGTATTCTTCTATAAAATTATCAATGACGTCCCTTTGAAACAAACCACTCCGATCAACGATGTAGTGAGGTATACCAAGCGTGAGGGCAACACTGCGGGCATCGTTCATCGCTTCTATTCCGCAGCAGGGTGAATCCCGCTGAAAATTTCCGCCTACTTCGTCTGGATTGAACATTTTCATCGTAACACCAAACACTTCATACCCGTGCTCCAACAGGAGCGCGGCAGCGACGGATGAATCCACTCCGCCGCTCATAGCGATCACGACTTTCTTTTTCACTAATTTCTGCATAACTGTAAAATACAAAAAACATACCGATGTCCCAAACCGTTATCATTGAAGGAGGATATCGACCTGAACAGATATTCTCGAATCCCGGTTGGACGGAAGTTGATCCTGACCGCTTCCAATTTTCAAAACATCATCGCGTTGAACTACGGAATACTTCCCCGATATTTTTAACCAACCTGCCGCGTCATACCCGGCAAGCAAGTAGAATCGGATTCCCTCGCCTGTAAGCATCGTCTGAGTGAGAACACCATCCAGATCTCTTTCCAATTCGTAAGGAACGGTTTCACGGGAAAAGCTCCTGAAATAAGTGACGCGCACACTGAACATCCAATTTTTCGGTGCCTTTACAGTGATATCATGATAGAAAAGAAATCCCCGCTCGTTATTGACATCAATACCTTCAGAAAAAAAGTTCTCCTCGATACGTCCTCTTAATGAAAGATATGCTGATAACTTATGTTCTGCAGTTATTCTAAATTTCTGCCGGCAATTCCACCGGGTTGATCTCTGTTGAGGTATCCCCGGATCATTGTAGTACCACGAATATTCTGATATCTTCCGCCGGTACTGTGCCGTAATACTCAATCTTGAGTGGAGCGGAATTTTCACGTTAATAAGAAAGTCATTTCCCTCAGTGGAAAAATCGCCCCCCTTTATTTTTTCAAACTGATCGTAGTAGAGAGAAAAAGCGACCGACTTCCATAGTTCGGCGGTAAAACCGCAATAAAATCCGCGTTCTCCGGATCCCCATTCTCCAAACGGAAGTGTGCGAACCGGCAGATACTCGTTGGGATAAAAGCGGTATGACATTACAACATTAAAATATTTATGCGGATGCAGGAATACTCCCGCAATTCCTGCCGATTGGTTCTTGGCGTGAGCCAGTTCACCGCAGAAGGATATACCCTGCATACTGCATGAAAAATCAACCGCGGCTCCATATGTATTTTGCGCATTATCACTTGCCGCGAATCCCCTTGAGTACTTTGTACTGAGGAATGTCAATCCTAATATTCCTTTAAAGGGAAACAGGTATGTAAACCGCCCGCCGATCACTTTTTCATCCGTATTATTAAGCTGTTGCAGTTCCCTCGTGGTGCGGTAATATCCATTCTCATTGAATGAAATAATATTGCCGCCGTTATCGAGGACCCCACTACGGCGCAAGGAGGAAAAGAATAGTACGGTAGTCATGGATCGCCAGGTAATTTCTGCACCTGCTCCCCGGAAGAAGTGAAATTCATCGGATGAAAGCGCCGATACGATTCCTCTCGGTTTCCTGCGCAGAGGAGTTACTACATCAGCTCCCTTCATGAATCCCCTTCCGCTCCATAGAGTCAATCCCTGACCGCTCTCAATGCGGTAGTCGCCTAGAACCAGCTTCTTCACGATAGGACAAACATCCTGAAACGATATATTCATCGTAGTGAAACTATAGATTTTACTCTCGCCCGCATCTTTTTCCATAAGAAATCCACCTGCGACATGTTCCCCGATTTTATACAGGCATCTCTCGTACAGCTTATCGGCAGAACCACTGTAATATCCATTCGAATATCCCGCCGCCGGTTGCTCGCGATGCAAAATCCTTGATCTCAGTGAGACAGTAAAGTCGAAATCTTCAAAATTATCTGCCGTCGGATTTTCATCTTCAACGGATTGCTGTTCGATTAAATCCTCCCCTGTATATACGACACTATCCGTGCGCTGCGCCGGGATTTCCGGGAGTTGTGCAAATCCCGTATTAAAAAAAAGAATCGTCACTAAGGCGAGAGAGGGTACATTCACTCCTGGCTTCATGCTTCTCTCCCTCTATAATAAAGTAATCGAAACGATATGCGTCAGGCCGAGGGACCGATGGACCATAACACCGTAATCGAATTGAAACAGTGAAGCACGGATACCGATCCCACCGCTGTAGTGAGAGGACTCGTTGCTGATCCCGGCGCGGAGAGCGCACATATTCACCACAAAATATTCTATACCGCATCGGAACGCAGCGGGAAACATGGTTTCCTTCTCAAGATCGACGGCAATGGTAAGATTTTTCACGGGGCGGAATGAAATTCCGGAACCGATCGTGTGGGGCAGTTTTTCCCGCGACTCCCCGATCGTCGATGCATTGATATTACGGAGCGTAAGTCCGATATCCAGTTCCGGCAATATACCTACAAGAAATCCTGCATCAATGATGATCGTTCCGGCCGATCCGTAACCGGCGATGTGTATATTGTGATACCAACAGTTCACACCGAAATGAAAATCCGAGACGCAGGACGCATATGATACACCAAGAGTCACCTCATTATATAACGTACATCCGTACTTTCTCACTGCGCATCCGAACGATCCGACCGGAGTCGGCACACCGACGGCAGCCGAGGCGCTGCTCAATTCACTCAGGTTATACAATCCCGGAGTGTACGACATTCCTGCCTGCAGTGTCGACAAGCGGGAAAAGCCCCCTACGTTGTGAAAAAGCGTCCATACATCGCCTGCAACCGCCACATAGGCATTGGCCATACCTGCCGACCGCGCAACGGTTCCGCTGCATTCACAGCAGATTAATAAAGAATGAACGCTGACAAGAACAATCATGACTCCCTTCATAAATCCTCCCGTTTGATGCTACTTGACGAATTCCCCTCTTTTATCTATATTGAATATAAGTTCAGGAGAAAAAAATGAAACTTATCCTTTCGATCATAGTCATATGTCTGGCTTTTTCATCAGCAATCGCACAAGAGATTTCGTGCGAAGTAACATTGAATCTTGAAGCGCTCACGACGGCAGAAGCGCGTGAAAATCTCTCGGATTTCAGACAGCAAATCGCCTCTTATATCAACACCCACCGTTGGACAAAAGAAGATTTCGGTGATGAAAAAATCTTATGTTCGATGGATATCCTCATCCAGGGCGCTTCCGGTGCAAACCAGTACATGGCGAGGGTTTTCATCGGCAGTAAACGGCCAATTTACAAATCAGGCAACAGCAGCGCCGTACTGCGTCTGGTAGACGACAAATGGGAGTTTGAATACATACGCAATCAATCGATCACATACATTGAGAACCGGTTTGATCCGCTCCTGAGTTTCATTGATTTTTATATTTATCTGATTCTGGGTTTCGATGCAGACACATATTCAAAAAACGGAGGCACTCAATACTTCGAACGGGCAAATAATATCATCAACTTAGCCCGCAGTGCGGCAAACGCTGGGAAAGGATGGGAAACTACAACACAAGGAATCTATTCACGTGCTCAGCTCGTTGATGAACTCCTTAGCCCGAAATTTGAACCTTTCAGGAAGGCTGT
>CAYGXH010000251.1:0-5002 GCA_964353675.1 uncultured Chlorobiaceae bacterium | reverse complement strand
GCATTGGCATTAATCGCCATGATACCGCTCGTCAGGCCGTCTTTATTCGATTCGGTACTCTGCGCACTGAACAGCTGAACTCCAACAACAATCGCAATTCCTACGATTATCACGCCTGCTATTAACAAGAGAAGTTGCTGTTGGCCCATATTTATTTCTTCTAAATTATTCTACAAAATCGACTAATTTTAAATCCACTAGAGAAGGCGACAAGTCCTGTGCCAGAGGGAATGGTCTGCACTATTAAAAAAAATGTAGAAATTTTGTAAAAAAAGCCGATTTTTTTGACAAAAATATTGATCGATTTAGATATAAGTAAAAATTACCGGTCGTATTGCATTAATTACCGTGTTTCCATTCGTTTCACTCTATATTAATAACCTACGTAGGAGGGGCATAGGGAGTAATCTATGCAGACATTGCCGGCCGACTCCTCTACCTATTTAGTTATCCCGGACATCTTTCCACCCGCATTCAAGCGACAGCAACCGGGAATTTCCGGGTAACTACCAATTGATTCAAGCGTGACTATACATTCCGGGAGGAAACCTCATATATTCGATCATGATGATATTCAAATCTTCAGACCGAAGGATACTGCCATACACATATTTACGGGAAACCGCTTTTTTCAGAATATTTTTACTAACAGCCGCATTGGGGTAAATTTTTCATCCGGATGTGTATGAATTACCAGGCCATTACAACGGATTGCTTTTACGAGCCGTTTGCCGTATATTCACGATGCGTATATCAAGGAGCTTCCCAGTGGATAAATTCGTTATTCGTGGCGGTGCAAAGCTGAAAGGAAAGGTAGTCATCAGCGGATCAAAAAACGCCGGATTGGCGCTCATGCCGGCGACGATCCTGGCTGGCGGTCTCTCTGCTTTAGAGAATGTCCCACACCTCCGCGATATTGCTACCATGGGAAAACTTCTTGAAGTGATGGGTATCGGTGTGGAGATGAAAGGTCACACACTTTCTATCGACACATCTAACGTCAATAAATTTGAAGCGCCGTACGAACACGTTAAAAAAATGCGGGCCTCAATATATGTCCTTGGCCCGCTCATAGCACGGTACGGATATGCAAAAGTTTCATTACCCGGCGGATGTGCCTGGGGACCCCGGCCTGTGAACCTCCACATTAAAGGCATTCGTAAGCTTGGCGCGAACATTGAGATTCGTGAGGGGTATATCATCGCGAGGGCAAAGAAACTGCATGGGGCAAACATTGCCTTTGATGTGTCGAGTGTCGGCGCTACGGGAAACATCTTGATGGCAGCCGTCCTCGCACGTGGAACAACTATAATCGAGAACGCAGCAATCGAACCGGAAATCATTGCCCTCGCCGGATTTCTCACAAAAATGGGGGCTTACATTAAAGGCATCGGTACGACACGGCTTGAAATTGAAGGCATCGACTCGCTGCATCCGGTCAATGATGTTTTAATCCCCGACCGTATTGAAGCCGGAACATTTCTCGCCGCCGCCGCGATCACGCACGGGACCATCACCCTTCTCAACGCGAACCCGCTCCACCTGTCTGCGGTGATGGCAAAGCTGGAGAGTGCGGGCGCCGAATTTACGGTTGCTGAAAATTCCATAACCATAAGGTGCCCAAAAAATATTAAACCCGTTGATATGGTGACCGCGGTCTACCCCGGCTTCCCCACCGACATGCAGGCACAGTGGATGGCTTTAATGACGATTGCGAAAGGATCGGCTGTCATAACCGATTCGATATACCTCGACCGTTTCAAGCATGTCGCGGAACTTACGCGGCTTGGTGCAAACATTGAGCTAATTAAAAACAGCGCTGTCGTGAAAGGCGTAAAAAAACTTACAGGCGCCAAAGTGATGTCGACAGATCTGCGAGCTTCTGCGAGCCTGGTGCTGGCGGGTCTTGTTGCGGAGGGAACTACGGAAGTTCTGCGCGTCTATCATCTCGACCGCGGATACGAAAGCTTGGAAAAAAAGCTTAAATCGCTCGGTGCCGACATAAAGCGTGTCGCAGGTAAGGAATACTGAAAGATCCAGACCATGAAAGTCATTGCTGTCATGCCGGCGTACAATGCGGCGCGGACTCTTGAACCGACCGTCCGCGACATCCCTGGCGGCACCATCGATGAGATCATACTCGTTGACGATGCAAGTACGGATAATACGGTTGAGGTCGCACAAAAACTCGGATTAACCATTATCCGTCATGAAACCAACCGCGGGTACGGTGCAAACCAGAAAACATGCTATCGTCTTGCCCTCGAAAGAGGTGCGGATATCGTGATCATGATCCACCCCGATTACCAGTATGACAGCAGACTCACTCCTTATCTCATCGGATTCCTGAAGGAAGGATTCCTTGACGTAATGCTCGGATCACGAATCCGGACTCGTAAGGAGGCACTCAGCGGAGGAATGCCTCTCTACAAATACTTAGCAAACAGGACCCTGACATTTATTGAAAATATCCTGCTCGGCATGAACTTGTCGGAATGGCATACCGGCTTCCGCGCCTATACACGTAAAGTTCTGGAGACAATTCCATGGCACGATAACTCCGACGATTTCGTCTTCGACAGTCAGGTTCTCGTTCAGTGCGTTTCTTTCGGATTCCGAATCGGAGAAATCCCCATCCCCGTCCGTTATCACGACACATCATCTTCTATCAACTTCCGTAGAAGCATGAAGTACGGTATCCTTACCATTGTCACAGCTCTACGGTTTGTTCTTCACCGATCACACATCGTACGCAGCCGAATGTTCGGTCAACCTTAACGCTGTTATATGCAACCTCCCTCACGCTCCACAAAACTATATATACTCGTTCTCACCGTAACAGTAGTGGCCTTGTATGCTCAGAGTCTGCGTTTCGATTTTGTAAATTACGACGATTACGATCTTGTCTACGAAAATGCTCCCTTTCTCAGCGACCCCTCCAATATCGTACGAGCCTTCACATCACATGCATTCGTGGGCAAACGTGAAACGAGCGTATACTACCGTCCTGTGCTGCAGGTAAGTTACATTATCGACTACCGGATGTGGGGACTTAATCCGGTGGGGTATCATGCCACAAACATCATGCTTCATGCCGTTACTGCAATCGTTCTTTTTTCTTTTCTGGTCATCTTTATACAGGAAAAATTTACGGCGTTATTGACAAGCTTGCTTTTTGCTTTTCACCCGATACAGGTGGAATCGGTTGCATGGATCGCCGGCCGTAACGACATACTTGTTGGATTGTTCACAGTACTGATGCTGTATTTCTACGCTCTTCACCGAATTCATGAGCAGAAAAAAAGTCTTTTCCTTTCACTCAGCATACTTTCATTTACCTTTGCACTGTTTACAAAAGAATCCGCCGCATTTTATCTTCTGCTCCTCCCTCTTTATGATATTGTGACATCAAAAGACGGTTCGCAGACTCTCGTTTACAGAAATTTACTGCGGAAAATATTGCCCTTTATTATTATTCTCTGCGGATACCTCCTCATACGAAATTTTCTCTTCGGGGAATTCATCGGCTCTGAGAAGCTTTACGGAAAGCTATCCCCGATGGTCCGCCTGCGGCTCATACCGGCTATGATAGCGGAACACCTTTCGCTCCTCCTGTTCCCCGTCGGCCTGAGCGTTGAGCATCCGCTGGATAAACTCATATGGCTAGAATACCCTTGGGACATAATTTCGTACATCGTTACCGGCGCACTTGCATTAGGCGTATTCATCGCATGGAGAATCCAACGATCCCTGAGTTTTGGACTCCTCTGGCTGTTAGTTGGATTCCTTCCGCTGCTTAATTTTATCCCTCTGGCAGTCCCGATTCTGGAGCACAGGCTCTATACCACTGCCGCAGGATTTGTGCTTTTCCTGGCAGGGTGTGTAAAAATTTTCAAACTGCAGAAATATGCACTATTCGCATCCGCGACTGCTATTCTAATCCTTGTCATTTACACAGCTGCCACTTATGGCAGACTTCCTGTATGGAAAAACAGCGAAACACTATGGCTCGACGCGATTAAAAAAGCGCCTACAGCACACCGGTCTTATTTCAATCTCGCCGGCCATTATTACGAACAGCAGCAGTATGAAAAAGCTATCCCCCTCCTCAATAAATATATTGGACTGAAACCCGAGGATTTCATGGGCTATTCCAAGCTCCGTCAGACATATTTCGTTCTCGGGCGATACGGAGATGCCGTAAGTGTTTGTCGTCAGATGATCACGTTAGATCCACAGGGACAAAACCGCTACATCGACCTCGGCATCCTCTTCGAGAGATTGAACATGGCAGACAGCGCTTTTACTTTTTACCGGGAGGCGCTGAAAGAAAATCCGGCATTTTATAAAATCCATGATCGTCTCGGTACCTTGTTTCTCAACCGCAATTTACCCGATTCAGCAGAGCAACATTACCGATTGGCAATAGAGATAAGCAAAGAATATGCAAACGCATATTTCAATTTGGGGATGCTTTACTATTCACAGGGGAAAAACTCTCTGGCGCTTTCGACGTTAAGCGAGGGTATGAGGTATGGTGATTCCCCCCAGGGTATTCAAG
This sequence comes from uncultured Chlorobiaceae bacterium, assembly GCA_964353675.1. Classification (GTDB taxonomy): domain Bacteria; phylum Bacteroidota; class Ignavibacteria; order UBA10030; family SZUA-254; genus CAYGXH01. The sequence goes on along the minus strand of CAYGXH010000251.1, from coordinate 441 downwards.
TAATTCTGAAGCAGCTTAATGCAGAGAAAATAAACTCCGGGCATCCTGACGTTCGATAAATCTCACTCCACTATGGACACCTGCCACCGCATACTGATCTCCCGCATGAAATTCATCGGCGATATAATTCTCACTACGCCGCTTATCCGCGCGCTCAGAGAGGAATATCCCGATGCGGTCATCGCCTACCTCGGAGACCGTAAAGCGGTTGCTCTTCTGGAGAACAATCCTCACCTGGATGAAATTATCCCGTATGATTTCTCTGTTCCCTCCCTTATTGAGCAGGGGCGGGTTGCTTTGGAACTCCGGAGAAAGAGATTCGACGTTTTCTTGGATCTTTTTTCAAATCCGAGCTCGGCGCTCCTTGCACAATTGAGCGGTGCACCGATGCGGATGGGAAAAGAGGGACCCGGGCGCGGCAGATGGTACACACATCGGATC
>CAYGXH010000250.1:0-5036 GCA_964353675.1 uncultured Chlorobiaceae bacterium | reverse complement strand
AGGATACACCCTTCCATTGAGCGCTGCAATGTTAGTGTAGTCGCCGAAAAAAATGTTTGACCGGGGCACAAACGATTCAGTGTTAACTTTAAATTTTGTAAATGTATTCCCGCCATCCACAGACCGCGCCACGTACACATCAGTCGTATCACCTGACGTATTTCGCCGATCGTAATACACTACATATATATATCCATTGAGTTGATCGACAGTCATCCATGTGAAAAACTGATGCCGGCCGGATAGATCATCATTCACTTGCTTCACAGATCCCCACGTGTTACCGCCATCTGTCGACTTGATAAGAAAAATATCCGTATTGTTCTCGCCATACCGCTGATCTGACCAATTGATGTAGACGTTTCCCCTAAAAGGCGAGTTACTGGCATCGCATATGGTAACCGGCATTCCGTTGCATCGAAATATACCCGGGATATTAAAATCCCAGCCGCCGGGATGGTCCGTAACGAAAATATCCTGACCGAATGTTACACCCCCATCAGTTGATTTATCGAACATGATCCCCAAAGGTCCCGACCAACTCGCGTACACCTCACCGTTCGGTCCGACAGCAGGCACGGCACCTTCGACCGTGCTGTCGCTGTCGATACAATTGCCGCCCTGATCGCTCAGGCGTACGGGTGACGCCCACGTCAGTCCCTCGTCTGTCGACTGTGAAAATAAAATTCTTGTGCTGTCAGTGGGATCATCGCTTCCGTATCGATCAAATTCTGTCCATGCCATGTAGATATTATTCCGGTATTGGGAATTGGTGAGATCAACAGCAAGCCATTCTTTGTCCTGCATTTTCATTGGAGGATTGTATCCGACGCCAACACCGTTGTTCCAAGTAGCGCCGCCGTCTGTGGATCGCTGAACCACTATACGATCGATCCAGTAACCTGGTAAAGGCGGATAAGAGAGGTGTCCGAAATGTAAGTTTCCTTCAGCATCAAAGACAACACAGGGATCCCCCCAAACACCGAAGTCACTTGACGTTAATATTTGTTCCACCCATGTATTACCGCTGTCTAATGAGTAGTATGAAAAGTTGAGATTTGCACCTGCGGCAAGATTGTTTTGGTGCACAGGATTAATAGTGATGGTAACTTCTTCAGGTGTCGCACTTGTAATTTTACTGATGCGGATATTCTGATATTGCGCCAGCAACGACTGGTTAGACATCATGATAGCCGCCAGCAATAACACACGCTTCATCATGTTATACATCCTTCTTCAGATCCTATGATTCAACGTTTTTCTAATTTTAATCTACATAATTAATAGGTGACATTCCAGATACCGGGTACAACCATCCTCATAGCACCGGATGCTGTCTTAACGGTCCTTGGAAAAATTATATAGCATTGAAGAGGATTCTTATCCCTTTAGTCCGGTAAGTGTTATTCCACGTACAAAATACTTCTGTGCAAATATAAAAACCACGATGATGGGCAACATAACGACAACAGCTGCTGCCATCTGATGCGGCCAGTCGGTTGTATATAGTGAACTGAAGTTCGCTATACCGACTTCAACTGTTCTCATGTCCATTCTGTTGGTCACGATGAGGGGCCAGAGGAAATCTTTCCAGCTTCCCATGAAGGCAAAAATTGCGAGCGTTGCGAGGGCCGGTTTCGATAGCGGCATGACGATTTTCCAGAAGATTGTAAATTCGGAGGCTCCATCCACACGTGCCGCATCTTCAAGATCCTTGGGTATAGTCTGAAAAAACTGCCGCAAAAGAAATATTCCCCATACGCTCGAAAGCGTCGGTGTAAAGAGCGCCCAATAGGTATTCATCCACCCAAATGAATTGATGATGAGGAATGCGGGAATAATCGTGACGATCGCAGGAATCATCATTGTCGAGAGGTACAAAGCAAAAAGTTTCTCGCGGCCGCGGAAAGGCAACCGGGCAAATGCATATGCTGCCATAGAACAAAATATCAGTTGTCCGATTACAGAAGCGGCGGCGACGATGGCGGAATTCAGAAAAAATCGGCCGAACGGTTGTAATGTCATTGCTTCAATAAAATTTGACCATCTCCAGCTCGTCGGCAAAAACTTTGGAGGGAACTGATAGACCTCCAGTTCGCTCATCAATGACGTGCTTACCATCCAGATGAACGGGATGAGCATGGAGCAAGCAAGAAGAAACAGCGCGATCGATATAATAATCGGCAGTACGGCTTTTACCACACCCCGTTTCCCGAGACCTTTCATGCCAATACCTCCGGTCATGTATAATCCACACCTTTACCCATGAGTTTAAACTGAATCCAGGTTGCGATCATGATGATTACAAAGAGGACCCACGACATTGCTGATGCGTAGCCCATCCGCAGTTGTTCCCACGCCGACTGGTAGATATGATAGACAATCACGTCGGTACTCCGCACAGGACCGCCTGCAGTCATGATATAGACCGTCGTGAAAACCTGGAATGATGCGATGAACGATGTTACAAGTATGAAAAATGTAGTCGGTTTCAACAGCGGCAGTGTGATTGACCAGAATCTCTGCCACCTTGAAGCTCCATCGATACGAGCCGCTTCGTAGAATTCCTCTGGAATCCCCTGAAGACCCGCCAGAAATATAACCATCTGGTATCCGATTCCCATCCATATAGTAAAAATCATTATAGAAATCATGGCGCTCCCCGATGAATTCAACCACTGTTGGGGAGGCAATCCAACCAGACTAAGGAAAAAATTGGCAGCGCCGAACGTCGGATGGTAGATCCACATCCACACAAGTGCAATAGCCACGAATGATGTCACGCTCGGCAGGAAGTAGAGCGTCCGCAGAATATTGAGTCCCTTAAGCTTTCGGTGCATCATGAGCGCGACGATGAGAGATAGCGCCATGCCGAAAGGCACATTGAGTGAGTAGAGGAGCGTATTTTTCAGGGCGTTCCAGAACATCGAATCTCCCGCCATGTCGGAAAAGTTTCCAAGTCCGACAAATGGTTTCTCAGGTACGACGATATCCCAGCGGTGAAGGCTAAGATATGCAGAAAAAATTATCGGAGTAAATACAAACACCACCAGGTGAATGAATGACGGTGAAATAAATGTCAGTGAAATTGTAAGTATTCTGCGTTCCTTCCGTTTTGAAAGGAAGTATGCCACCAGACATATCCCTGCCGCAGTGGCAGTTACTCCGAGGAGGAACCACAGAATTTCCGAATGTTCCTTTATAGGTTTAAACTCAAGTTGTCCGTGACTCCGTATCTGTTCCAGTTCCCTGTCGATTCGACCTGCATACGAGGTCATCGTTTCGTGCATCGGTTTTGAATTCAGCATGACCTCATCGACAGCATCCTGGATAGTCCATTCGATCTCGCTGAAGCGTTCGATGATGGAACCCCACGGTTGACGGCAATACGGCACTTCATCGAGGAAGACCTGTTCCATACCGGTAGGATCATTCAAAACTGCTTCGCGTGCGACTTTCATATTGGCGGGAATTTCCAACCGACCGACCGACCGGATCCGGCACGCAGTCTCACCCGACATAAACGCCGCAAGGATGACAGCATCTTCCGGATGCTTCGCATTCACGGGGACGCACCATCCGGATTCGTACATCACATTTACCTTTTTCCCCGACGGGGATCCGGGGAGCGGAGCAACTCCAATGTCAAGAACTCCCTGGTTCACATACTTCACATATTTCGGCATACGCCAGTGCCCGTCGAGAATCATGGCAATTTTACCATTTGCAAAAAGAGATGGATTCGTTCCGGTTTTTTCCGCCTGCACCCAGGTGCCTACGTCCGGAGCGACTTTATGCTTTATCCGTAAATCAATTAAAAACTGTAAAACATGCTCTGTTACAGGCGAGTTCAGGTAATTATTCGAATGCATTCCGTCCGGATCAACGACATCGCCTCCGGCTGACCAGATCCAGGGAATCCAGAGAAAGAAATAGTTGGTAAATGCGGTACCGTACTGATCCGGACGTCCGTCACCGTCGGTGTCTCTGGTCAACTGCTGAGAAATTTTCAGATACTCATTCCAATCCCACGTCGGTGACGGAAACGGTATTCCGGCGCTCCTGAAAAGACTTTTATTGTAGTACATCATTAACGGAGTAAAGCCCTTGGGAAATGCATAGAGACTGTTCCCCCGACGTGCTATTTCAAGGACGTTCGGGAACCATTGAGCCGTGTCGATACCGAGTTTCCGGATATACGGCGTGAGATCGAGTAGTACTTTTTTGTTGGTGAAGGTCGGAATCAGTTTGGAATCGAGGAGAAAGACGTCCGGGGGTGAATCTGCCGCAAGGCCCGTAAGAATTTTTTCTTCATACTGCCTCCCGGGATTCGGTTCATAAAGGACATCGATCCATGGGTATTCCTTTTCAAACGCTTCGATTGCGAGTTCATCGAGCGGCATTTCCTCGGTGGCGGCCCAGTCGACGATTCGCAGTGTGACTTTCTCTTGAGCGCGGAGAAGCGGTAGAATTAAAAAAAATAGGAGAGACAGAAACCGGAGGAATCTCATTGAGGCGTTATCACGGGGACAGATACAGTTCCATCGCGGATGTTCAAGACGGAAGCTCCATCTTCCGTTTCCGCAATATAAAATGTCATTAAGCGGCCTGCGCGGCGTGGATACTCGGATCTGATTCGTTCTACGAGATCGTCGATTGCATTTTCTGCCACGAGGCAAATTCCGCTGCCGCCAAATCCTGCCCCCGTCATTCTCGCACCGAAAACTCCCCGCGTGCCCATAGCAATATCCACGAACGTGTTCAGTTCATCACAACTCACTTCGTAATCATCCCGGAGGCTTTCATGCGATTGGACCATGATACGTCCGAATAAATCGAGGTTATTATTCTGCAATGCAGACACGCTTTGGAGCACACGTTCATTCTCAGAAGTCACGTGCTTCACCCGTTTCATGAGTGTGCGTGAAAGATCGCGTTCGACTGCCTGGATTTGTTTACTCGTAACGTCTCGGAGAGCGTGAACCAATGGAAAACTGCGTGCGAAGATTTCGACCGCCTCTTTGCATTCCTTCCTT
>CAYGXH010000249.1:0-5038 GCA_964353675.1 uncultured Chlorobiaceae bacterium | reverse complement strand
TCTTCAGACACTTATTTCAAAACCGCACCAGATAAGTGAAGACATCGAAAATATTTATAAGTGGCTGAATGAAAACCAACCAGATCTTGTGGGAATCCGTTCGCTCTCCATCGGAAAGGATGTATTTCATATTGCCGCGAAGACGGTAAAAGAATGGAGTGCGGAGTGTTTCGTGGCGGCGGGCGGACCGTATTCGACCGATGATCCCGAGGGTTCGCTAAATAGCGGATGTGTGGACTGTACCGTTATTGGCGAAGGGGAAATCACGTTCACCGAACTGATTGAAAGACTGCTAAAGAAAGAAGATTGGTCAGATGTTCACGGAATTGCTTTCAGAAATAACGGGAAAAGTGTAGTATCCTCTCCACGCGCCATGATTTCAGATCTTGACACAATCCCATTCCCTGATTATAGCATAGTAGACATCGAGAGATTCTCGAATCAGTTCCTGACCTTTACGTCAAAAATATCCAAACCGCACGCCAATATCATGACTACCAGAGGTTGCCCTTACCGGTGCGCCTACTGTCATAACATCCTGGGAAAAAAGTTCCGGGTGCGGTCCCCGGAAAGTGTTCTCAGTGAAATACGATATATTCACGATGCATATGGAATTGCCGACTTTCAGATCATTGACGATATATTTAATCTTGACATGGAGCGGGCAAAGAGAATCTGTGATCTGATCATTCAGAGCGGTATGAACCTGACGCTCTCTTTCCCGAACGCAATACGCGGTGACCGTGTGGACGAAGAACTTATGGATAAGATGGCGAAAGCCGGAACAAAATTCATATCCTACGCCGTTGAAACTGCTTCGCCCCGGATGCAGAAACTCATTCGTAAAAACCTTGATCTCGATAAGGTGCATAAGGCAATTGACTACACGACGAAAGTCGGAATCGTGACACGAGGTTTTTTTATGCTCGGATTTCCGGCGGAAACAGAGGAAGAAGTATTGCAGACAATTGAGTATGCCAAGTCATCCGCGCTCTGCGGGGCTACGTTCTTTACGGTTGTGTACTTTCCGGGTACCGAACTTTACAAGCTCGCGCGGTCACTCGGTTATTTCCGGAATGATGATTATGACGTACAGCGCGATTATGTCAACGTGGGTAAGGGTCCGTACGATTTCAGCCTCGACACACTTACCGCCCTTAAAAAGAAAGCTATAAGAGAGTTTGCCTTTACGAAGGAACGTATTGACCGGGCTCTAAGCCTGCTCCCGTCTTATTTTACGCAACGTGAAATTGACGGTTTCTTTATGGCTTATGTGGTGAGTTCGCGCGCTACGGTGGATGAAATAGAAGACGAATCGGTAAGAACCCGATTGCACCGCTATTTTGTAATTGCGGAAAAGTTCTCGAAGAAAGGGGAATTTTATGTCTGAATCGGTTATTACCCGGCGCAGTAAAAAATTCTATGAGCAGTATCAATTCCCCGGAAACAGGCCTCTTGACAGGGACGGATTGATCTTTATGAGGAGATTCACAAATTCCGTTTCTGCGTCTGCTCTCTGTAACGGCGATAAAACACTGAATGTTCTGGATGCCGGCTGCGGAACAGGGAACACCTCGGTGGTCCTGGCGAAACAATTCAGGGATGTGGAATTTTATGCCGTTGATAATTCGTCTGCTTCACTCAAGAAAGCAAAGATGCTCGCACAAAAAACCGGCCTGAAAAATATTCATTTCCACAGGTGGAACTTATTGAAACCACTTCCTTATCCGTTCAAGTTCGATATTATAATTTGTCTCGGAGTGCTGCACCATACCGCAAACATGCAAAAGGTGCTCACGAATCTTGGTTGCGGACTCAACGATAACGCGGAGTTATACCTCTGGATTTATGCGCAGCCCGGCCGGTACAGGCATTCCCTGAATATGAAACTGCTTAAAATGTTGATCAATAGTAAACCAAAGACAAGAAATGAAATTGAATTGGCAACTGAATTCATCACAAAGGCGGGGAAAGGTTCCATCCTGCAGGATCTGGCCGGCACTTCATCAACCTCCCTTCTGCAAACCAAGATAGTTGCCGACCCGGTGTGGATCGCCGATCAGTTCCTTAATCCACACGAAGAGCTGATCAATATGAAAGAATTGCTGAGGTTGATAAAATCCTCGGGCTTTATTGTTCAAAGTTTTCTGGGTATGAATGAAAACGTTTCAGAATTGCTGAACTCTCCGCTTCTCAACATGAGATTCAATGCCCTTAAGGGTGACCGCCGACTTATTGCGCTGGATCTGCTTTATAAACCGGAACGATACTTCGTATTGCTCAGGAAGAGACCGCAGAGGAACAGGAGATGAGTATGTATATCCTGGGTTATAGCGGCTTTACCAGAACGTCTTCAACAGGGAAAGGCATCCGGAAATCATTCGCAAAAACACATCAAAGCTATGAGAATATTTTCGAGTTTCGCGAAGGAGAGGTTCCTTTTTCACTCTTTCCGCTCGGATATTTCGGGCATGACGCCTCCGCCGCGCTGCTAAAGGACGGTGAGATTATCGCTTGCGCCTCTGAAGAGAGATTCACCCGTATAAAATTCTCGCTCAATCTTGCCGGCAATACTTTGCTACCGCGCAATGCTATAAACTATTGCCTTAACAATGCGGGCATTACCATAAAAGAGGTTGACGCAGTTGCTCATTATTGCTGCTTTACAGAAGAAGTAGTGCACCAGCGGCTGAATTTACTCCGTCCTTTTGTCACCGAAGATGATGCCGTACGAGTGGAAGAATCGTATCAGCAGATTTATGAAGACATGATGAAAAGGGAAGTCGTTATTGCCCAGTTTTCGGAAATGATGGGTGGATGTCCGAAGAAGTTCATTCCTGTACGCCATCATCTCACGCATGCTGCCAGCGCTTATTATCCATCCGGATTTAATCCGGCATTGATTTATACGATTGATGGTACCGGTGAACTTGAAAGTGCCATGCTTGCTATCGGAAAAGACAACGAAATAAGAGAATTGAATTCTGTATGCCTCCCCACCTCGCTCGGAGCGCTTTATCTTATCATAACCATGTATCTTGGTTTTAAAAGTCTGGGAGACGAATATAAAGTTATGGGGCTGGCGTCATACGGCAATCCTGCCCGTTATCGTGAGGTCTTCCGCCGGCTCGTAAAAATCGAGCCTGAAGGGCGCTACTCCGCTAACCTGATCGCTTACCAGGATCTGAAAGAGTTTTTGTTGAAGAATCTAGGACCGGCAAGAGAACCCGGCGGAGAAATTGATTCCCGCCATGCGGATGTTGCGGCGTCGTTGCAGGAGGTGCTCCATACCGCCGTTCTTCACACACTCAGGCACGCAAAGGAAACAACGGGCATCACGAATCTCTGCATGGCAGGCGGCGTGGCGCTGAATTGCACGCTGAATGGTGCCATCGCAAAATCCGGATTGTTCAAAAACATTTTTATCCAACCGGCGGCGAGCGACGAAGGGTGCAGCGTGGGCGCAGCGTATTATGTCTACACACAAATGGACCATCATACGGAAATCCCGGGGCAATGGCATCATGTATATTACGGCCCGGAATTTGATGACGCTTCAATACTTCATGTTCTGAGGAGTTACGCGTCTTCCGTTCGCTGGGTGAAGGAAGAGCATGTCACTGCAAGAGTTGCCCGGGAACTTGCAGACGGAAAAGTCGCCGGCTGGTTCCAGGGTAAGATGGAATTTGGCCCGCGAGCCCTGGGAAACAGAAGCATCCTTGCCACGCCGGCGGATGCAGCCATGAAGGACATTATCAATAGTAAGGTTAAACACAGAGAAGCATTTCGCCCCTTTGCCCCTGCGGTGCTTGAGGAGGAGGCGGACAAGTATTTTGATTTCTGTGGGCTGAACGATTCGCCGTATATGCTCTTTGCGCTTGATGTCCATCCCGAAAAACGAAACGCGATTCCCGCTGTTACACATGTTGATGGCTCGGCCCGCGTACAAACTGTTTCCAGAAAGACAAATCCGTTATTCTGGGATCTCATCAACGCTTTTTACGCCCTCACCGGTGTTCCGGTAATCCTGAATACTTCATTCAATGTGAAAAATGAACCGATAGTCTGCACCCCCAAAGATGCTGTGTTGTGCTTTCTTTCAACGAATATCGATTGTCTTGCTATAGGCAACTATCTTGTAGAAAAAAGATCTGGACTATGAACGGTAAAAGAATTGTGGTGACCGGAGCGGCAGGGTTTGTCGGCATGTATGTTGTGAATACCCTGGCGACTAAAGGGTATCACGTAGTAGCGGGGGTACATCGTCTTTCCGCGGGATCTGTTTTTCCCAGGTCGGAACATATTACTATAGCGGAACTTGATATACTGGATCGAAATTCGGTCATGGCTGCGATGAAGGGGGCGGATGCGGTTTACCACTTTGCTGCTCTTGTTGATTCGGGGAGCTCAAAAGATCTGCTATCCCGTGTTAACGTGGAAGGTACAAAAATTGTCTGGGAATGCGCAGCGGCCTGCGGCGTGAAGAAAGCACTTTATTGCAGCAGCACGGCAGTATATGGATTGCTGGCAAAATCCGACGGAGCCATTACAGAAGAAATTCTTCCCCGTGCCATTGAACCGTACGGTAGAACGAAGCTTGAAGGAGAACAGGTTGCACTTGATCTGGCGGCGCGATACGGACTCCACACTACGATCATCCGGCCGGTGGCAATATTTGGTCCCGGAGAGCATACCCCGTTCGGTAAAAAACTAAGAGATGCGGCACTCTCAAAACTTCTTATTGCGGGGGCGTTTAAGAAAAAGAAATTTAATTATGTTCAAGTAGAAGATGTGGCTGCGGCTGCAGTGTATCTCATGGAGAAATATTTGCCGAGCGGTGAAATATTTAACATTACGGTAAACACTCCCATACTCTATGAAGAGGCGTTTACGGCATACATACGGGTGCTTAGCAGATTGGGGCGACCGTTCATTAGAGTGAAAATCATGGCTCTTTGCTCTTTGTACCTCCACAAACTTCCCATGATGCTCAAATGGATATCAAGACTGTTTGGTGAAAGTTTCCTGTTCACCATCT
>CAYGXH010000248.1:0-5042 GCA_964353675.1 uncultured Chlorobiaceae bacterium | reverse complement strand
CGCCGATGAATATCGGGATACCGCATTCCCTCTTATGAACGGTTTTTCGGTCAATGATATCTGCGGCGTTAAAGTGTAGAAGCTCATTACACCTGCGATGGCGTCACTTCCGTAAATCACCGAATTAGGTCCGTATAGAACTTCAGTTCTCTCTATTGCGAAGGGATCGAGTGAAATCACATTCTGCAAATTTCCGCTGCGAAAGATGGCAGTGTTCATCCGTATCCCATCAACATTTATGAGAAGCCGGTTTGTTGCGAAACCCCTTATCATAGGGCTTCCACCGCCCTGCTGACTTTTTTGAATAAATACTTCGCCTGATGTAGCCAATAAGTCCGCAGCGGTTTGTGGATTTTGTATCTCTGCTTCTTTTGATGCAATTGTTGTGATCTTGACGGGAATTTCCCTCCCTGATTGATACCATCGCGTTGCCGAAACCACCACCTGTTCCATGGTTAATGGAGATTGGGAGAGATAAATCAGAAAATTCTCTTTTTCCAACTCATTGTAGCTAACTATTTTTGTTGCATATCCCATCAGTCGAAATTCGATTCTGACAGATCCACTAAACGCAGAAATATCAACTTGGCCCTGTATGTTAGTAACCGCAGAAGCTTTGGGATTCTGACTGCTCAAATTTATGAGTTCCAGAGGCTGATTATTTTCCTGGTCTTTAACGGTTACTACCTGGGCGTGACATACCGAACACACTCTTATTAATAACCATAGAAATATGATTTTCTTCATTGTAATTCCTTTCCTCGTTAAACAAATAATAATAACCCAGATCCTGAGAAGGAATCGGGTAAATAGGAACCGAATATTTGTTTGTACCGACTAGGGAGGAGGAATTGGCGGGGGTCTGCAGATGGAAGAATAAAAAGAGTTAATTGTAAATCGGGGTGCAAATCGAAATTTAGCAAATTCATCCAGGTCGAATCGGCTCGGAGAATAAAGTGATTGTAAAAAGGTGGTGATGCGTCTCAGATTTTCCTTATTCCATGGATTTTGCTCAGCGGCTCGTGCCGATAAATCATTCAATTGCCGGTTGAGTTTTGTTTCGGCGCGGTCCAACCAGCACCAATAAGTTATCGTATCGCCGTTAGATTCCGACTCTACGACGTCGTACATCTCTCCGCCATATTCAAATTCTTTGGATTCCTCCCATTTTAATTTATTCTCAGATTCCGATTTCGTAAACTTTAGAACAACGAGGTCGTTTCTATCCATCCCAGAAATAATACGATTTTTTATTTCTTTTTTGATGAGTTGTTTTTGAAATTGCAAAACAATAAAAGATCCGCCAAACGGAACGGCAAGTGAGAGTATCAATAATATGGAACTGATGGTTTTCAATTTTGTATAGAAATACGCTCTGGGAAATCCATATGTCCAAATTTAATGGAAATTATGGTAGCAGTCAATAATTGATGGGGAAAATAAAAAGGTCACCTGGAGTGCGCTACACTGCGTTTAAAAATCTGAATCGCAGAGTCCCGTCCGACTGAACGAAGCAAAGTCATATCTTCGGTCGCCAGCCCGACAATGTCGTTCTAGCGGGCGCGGAGGTCTCAGAGAAGCGCTGAGACTTTTTACTTCCCCCAGAGTATTACTCTAAATTTTAATGTGTTCGATAGTACAACTATCGAAGTGCTTTCTTGGAGTGGTTTGTGTCACGGTGTGCCCGCCAGCCACTCGCCCGATCGACTCGGTCGAGCGGGTCTGTCGGGCTGGGACCGTGACACCCGGGGACCGGTGTATGCCCACCGTAAGCAATAAAATGGAATGAATATTTTTGGGTAAAGATCGATATCTCTCGTCGCTCCTCGATTCGATATGGACGGTAATAATTTCTTTTTTGCCAGCCCCAATATGGGCAAACATGTAAAACCTCCGACATTTATATCTGTTTAAACATGTAAAATGTCGGGGTTTTAACTAGCATGTAGAAACATCTTCATCGAGCAAAATCATGGGAATCCACTAATCCCATAAATCATGGTTCAGAGATGGTAAGACTTCCGATTTCTGTTTCTGCTCGGACGTTGTCAGAAATCGGAAGTCTATCTCGTTCATTTCATCACGACGAGCTTTCGGACAGCAAAGTACTTACCCGCCTGAAGCTTGTAAAAATATACTCCGCTCGATAAACCTGATGCATCGAAGGGAATCGAGTAAGACCCTACTGCCCGAACTCCGTCGACAAGCGTGGCAACTTCCCGCCCGGTTATGTCATATACCTTCAGTGAGACCTGCCCTGCCTTGGGAACCTCGAACTCTATCGTCGTACCCGGATTAAACGGATTGGGATAATTCTGATTAAGTACATATGCCGTTGGAATTGATCCATCCTCTTCCACTCCGACCAGCGTCTTGATTTCGTTCCATTTAATCAATGCAGCATCTGCGCTTGTCTGCAGATTCGAAAGGCTCGTGTCACCAATGAGTGCAAAGCCGACCATCTGTCTTGCGTTCGGCGCTAACGAATACGGACCTGAAGAAATCACGAAATGAATGTCGGCAACTTCTGCATAAGGAACTATCCCGCCGCTGATCCAAGAGTATTTGGCAGTACGAGTGTAAAAACTTGCTAAAGAGGAGAGCAAACCTGCATAACTCGCAGCACTATCCAACGCTCGTGTGCCGCAGTACACTGGATTCACCGGTACGGTATCCCATGCGTATCCCAATGAGCGTGATGGATCATAGTCCGTTCTGTTCGTTGAGTAATCCGGGAGCATATCCCAGTCGAAAAAGAGACCGGCATAGAGTCCGTTTATTTGGACACCCGAAGTATTCCGGATATCATACCTCAGGATAACGTAATCGCTATCTAACTGACTGGTGAATGCGTAAGAGTACATATCAATCGCAACACCCAGTCTGTTTGCCAAAGGAGCTGAGGCATCTGTGAATGCTGTATACCCATCCTGAGCAGAAATAATTCCCGGAGTTGTCAGACTGTAAATGAGCGAAGAGGTGAAGTCGGCATCCTGACCGCCGCTCGTATTTCGGATATTATTGATGACTTTGGTACTGCTGTATCCGAGAATCAGTCCACCTTCATAAAGCTGATTACCATTACCGAAGACGAATCCATCGCCGAAGGTATTAGTAAGATCAACGTAACCAATACGTCCGAGGTTCGTTAACGTCACCTTAACATTGTTTACATCATGCGTCGCAAACGTGGGATTGATGAGAAGCGTAAAAATCTGAACGTCCGAGTACCCGGCATCAGACATGTTCAAAGTAAACCGCACGATGTGACCGGGCGGGGGATTCTGTTTAACGATGATCTGGAATGGATTGTTCCTGTTGGTTGCAGTTTCGAGCGTTCCTACCGCATGAATGGGATAAATACCGTTTAGGATTTCAATATTCGTATCAATGCATGAGAGAGTGACCAGTGCAGAAGAGGTAGTTGGCTGTAAATAATTCTTGAAGGTTAGAATGAGTGCCGCTTCCTCATTCGGTTCTAGAATGCCGTTGCCATTTCCGCTGACGGTATCTTTGACGGTGAGAGAGATCATACGCAATGAGGGCGAAGAGACAGTCAGCGCTTTGAGCGCGTTTATTCTTCCCTTCCCGAGGAGATTTACGTACGAGGGATTTGCAGAATTTATATTATCACATGTCACCCGGACCTGTTCACTCACCTGTTCCATCGTGTAAGAGGGAAAAACCGATTTTACTAACGCCGCCACACCGCTTGCAAAAGGAGTCGCCTGGGACGTCCCTGAAATATATCCGTAAGTTGAATTATTGAACGTGCTGTATATATGCTCTCCCGGTGCAGCAACATCAACGTACTCATTATATTCAGAATACGACGGTTTCCGATCGAGCGAATCGACAGCAGCTACCGACATCACACCCCGGTAACTTGCAGGATAGTTAATCGGATTACCGGTAGAGCCTTGATTTCCGGCCGCCGCAACTACCAGAGAGCCCCATGCAACCACCGAATCGATGATTTCTTGTTCTGTGAGCGAGGAACCTGCTCCACCCCAACTGCAGTTGATAATGTGAGCACCCATGCCAGCCGCATAGATAATTCCCTGTAATCCGTACGAGATTACAGTAGGATTATTGTCGGCGGCTGTTTTTACTGCCAGAATCCTCGACGAGTATGCAACTCCTGCGACACCGACAGAATTATTCGACACGGCAGCCGCGATACCGGCGACGTGCGTACCGTGGGAATTACTCGTCTGTGCCGGATTGTTGTCTTCGATAGGATTGCTTTGATCAGCTCCGGCAAAATCCCACCCCCGCCAGTCGTCGATCTTGCCGTTTCCATCGTCATCCATCCCATTTGATTCCTTCCCTCCGTCGTATTCACCGGGATTAATCCACACATTCGCCGCGAGATCGGGATGCGCAACCTGAGTTCCGTTGTCAACGACCGCAATTAGTATTGATGTATCTCCGGTTGATATACACCATGCAGTATCTGCTAAAATATTATTCAATCCCCACTGAACGTGCCTCGAAGGATCGTACACAGGACAACTGTTTACCTCCGACACACGATACACGAACCAGGGCTCGGCGTATTCCACTTCCGGTAATTGAGACAACTCTTTGCTGATTTCGAAGGGATCATAAGGGGATGAGTAGTACAAAAAAAAGAATTTTGACAAATCCATCGATCGGCCGTTTTCCCCGACCATATTCAGCGGGAAGAGATTTTCAACAGATGTTATCGAATACTGCTGAAGCGCTTCATCCACCGATTTGATACCGAATGTACCGGAGCCTTTGGATAAATGACCGGCGTCTTTCATTTTTACGATTACACGACCGGGCAGATATTCAGAATTATCGCGCGTTTTCATTACATGGTTTTCGAATCCGCCCTTGAGTGCATTTATGGTCGATGATCCGGAAGAAGCTCCGAACGCAACGGAAAGCGACAAAGTACAAACAGCGAACAAACAAAGTACGTGCATGGATGATTTCATAAGGGGTCCTTGATAGATGAATAGGGAGTTATTAGCAGAGAGCGTAGAGCCTGGAGCATAGAGCAATGAGTGGTA
>CAYGXH010000247.1:0-5050 GCA_964353675.1 uncultured Chlorobiaceae bacterium | reverse complement strand
GAATTATAATTCTTATAGTGTATTTCATTGTTCAGAGTCTCATAATAATATTCAGGAGTGTACTATGAAAACAATTACCGTAATTTTCGTTTTTCTCTTCATTGGAGGAGTTACTGGATCCGAGTTATTATCCCAGTCCTCGTTCAACGGATTGGGCATGAATCTCGGCAGTCTCTCGCGGCTCTCGCATGCGAAAACCCGTTCCATTAGTCCCGAAAACTTCACCGGCGAGAAAGGTGCCGGAGCGATGGCAACGGAGGGCACGGGGAAAAACGTTTCACGGGAGCTTGGCAGGGGATGGAAGGTATCTCCCTCAGTCCGGATAAAACCGTCGGAGGTATTTGTTCTCGCGGATATTAAGGAAGAGGGAGCGATTCAGCATATATGGGTAACACCGACGCGACACTGGCGATATCTCATTCTGCGTATGCACTGGGACGGTGAGTCCAATCCGTCTGTAGAAGTACCTCTTGGCGATTTCTTTGCAGCCGGAGCGGGTACATATGCGCAGGTTTCGTCTCTGCCTGTGTGCGTAAATCCGGGAAGCGCACTTAATTGCTACTGGGAGATGCCTTTTCGGAAATCATGTAAAATCACGCTTGAGAACATCAGCCCTGACACGACAACGGTATATTATCAGATTGATTACACCCTAACCGACGTTCCAGAGGATGCGGGATATTTTCACGCGCAATTCAGACGTGTGAATCCGCTGCCGTACAAAGAGGTGTACACAATACTGGAGGGCGTAAAAGGGTGGGGACATTACGTCGGCACGTACCTATTGTGGGGTGTGAATAACAACGGTTGGTGGGGCGAAGGTGAGATCAAATTCTATATGGATGGCGACACCGATTTCCCGACAATTTGCGGAACTGGTACGGAAGATTACTTCTGCGGTTCGTACGACTTTGAACATCCGGTCACACATCAGTACCAGGAATTTACCACGCCATACGCGGGTTTACCGTATGTTAATCGACCCGACGGTCTTTACAACTCACAGCAGAGGTTCGGATTGTACCGCTGGCACATTATGGATCCGATCAGATTCGATAAGGACTTGCGTGTCACGATTCAGGCGCTCGGATGGCGATCCGGCGGACGCTATCTGCCGCTTCAAGATGACATTGCATCGGTGGCGTTCTGGTATCAGAACGAGCCGCATGCAAAATTCCCGAAACTGCCCGACAAGGATTATCTGGAAATTCAGTAGAGCCATATCGGGACCGGTTCTGCATAACGTGACTCGGAGCAGTCTCGTAACCGTTTATATAGTGCGCTGGTTATTGTAGGAATTTTCGTTTTTTGTTCCAGCGCTCGCGAAGCCGGATGGAATCAAAACCGAGATAGTTCCCCTTTGAAAGCGGATTTTTACCAACGCATTCAAGCCGCAGTATATGTTTTCCCGGGGTCAGGGTGAAACTGCCGAGGTATACGTCTTTTACAACAATATCTTTTGAGTAGAAATCGAAATCGTGTAGTTTTTGTCCGGCCATATAATCATCCGGTTGGCGGACGTTCTTATCGTCAAGAAAAATTCTGTAGATACCGTAATCTTCCGCGTAGGTGAAGCGGAGAATCAATCCCCGGTATTCTTCTTTCTCTACCTGAAAAGCCACTTCCATGATGGGCTCATCACTTGCCGGCATGAAGAGAATCTGCCCCTCGCCGGTCCAATCGTACCCCTTCTGCAATTCAAGAACTCCCGTAGAATGTCGGGCAGTCGATTTTAGTGTTTTCCCCTCTACGATAATATCGAGGTTTGGCAGGAGGCGTTCCGAGAGAGCCGGCAACTTTGTATAACGTTTTGGCTGACCGATCTGGTACCAGAATGCTACCGTGGCTATGTCGTCTTCCCGCTCTACGTGTCCTTCTATCTTTCCGCTCTCCGTTTCGTCGGCCGTAATCCATCCTGTATGCTCGATTTCAAAACGGAGCGATTTGGTGAAGCATACGGGATCAGGGATGTGCCATCTGTAGAGCGAGTATTGCACGCCCAGATCTTCGTAATCATTGCTCATATAATTGCATCCGTAATATGGGAACGATGTCTGGTTTAAACCCCATGCCATCAGAAAATAATCCTCTGTACCTGTTCCTACAATTGACGGCTCCTTTTCACCGTCGATGTAAAATTTTGCATCTCCCTCCCCGAACCAGAACGGACTCCTCGAACGCACCGACATAACGGTTCCGATGTATTGTCCCTCGCCTTCTGCATCGAGGATGAGGTAATCACGTCCGGTTTTTTCCGGGAATTCATTTTTATACTGAGCGCAGAAATATCCCGTTTTTTCCGGAAGAGATTTCTCTTGAGTATAATCTATGTGATAATAAAAACTGCGTACATTCTTTTCGCTCTCGTTCGTAACAGTTATGATAGCGCGTTTATTGAAAGGCATGGGCCAATAACAGTTGTATCCGTCACCGCCCTCCACTTGCACCGGTTCGGATTTTATTTCGTGTCGAAGTCCGAATCCCGCTCCGAAAAAATCACCGAGCGGCGCCTCTACAGCCGGATCCTTAGCGTCATCCCAGTACATTCGGAGGACAATCTCGTCTGGCCGTGCGGAGCCGCCAGCTTCGAGCCAGTTAGGGCGCGCTTCGTTGAATGTCAGCCAAATATGACGAATAACTGAAGGTCCTTTGATGTCAGCCAGTACTTTTGTCTCTCCCGGAGTCACGTATTTTACCCTGTCAGCGTTGCCGTGCAAACTTGAATCCGTCGATGTTATCGCAGCGGATCGACCGCCTCTTATTTGTGCAATTCTGGAGAGGTCTTGCGATATCCCGACCTGAGCGTACGCGATCGCAATAGCGATTAGCCAAATATATTTTTTGTTAAACATAGAATCCCCTAATTATTAAAATTAATCTGCTTCACTCCGGACAAATATAATGCCCCGACCTTCAGGTCGGGGTGACCAAGGATTTTATCTTATCTCTATTCTAATCGGTTCCCCAATGTTTGTTTTCCCGACCTCGATCGTAAGAATTTCTCGGTCTTTCTTCCATGTCCATTTTTCTTTTGTGAGAGAGATATTGTTTACTATGATAGACTTAGGTTCAGTGCCGCGAGGTATGTGCAGAGTATAGCCGCGTTTTTCTACTTGGCCGGTGTACTCGCCAATGGCAGGTCCGATTTCTATAACCGATGTACCGTTCTTCGGTTGTGTATATTTTACAGATGTTTTTGCATACCGTCCCTTTTCATAATCAAGGGTCAGACCGTCGTCTTCGTACAATTCAAATGAACTCGCCGAGGTGCCATAGATGTTGATGATCAAATGGTCCGCGGGCTTTTGATCACTGTAATCCATATCTGGCTGATTGATTACAATCGAGCCCGATTTGACAAATAACGGCATTGTCTCAATCGAATATACTTGCTTTACCACCTGATCTCCCGTATATGTTTTCCCTGTGAAGTAATCGATCCACTCACCCGGCGGTAAATATATTTCCTTTGTATCCGTTGAATCAACAATCGGTGCGACAAGGAGTTCTTTGCCGAAGAAATATTCGTATGGATATGAGTATGCCTTTTCAAGATCGGGGTATTCAAGATAGAGAGGACGAACGAGCGGGAGAGCTGTTTCGTGAGCGACTCTGCAATAAGTGTAAATATACGGCAGTAGACTGTACCGGAGTTTGAAATATTTTCTCACTAGCTCGATTCCTTCCTGACCGTACGTCCAGGGCATCCTGGTATTGCCGTCCTTAGGATTTTCGTAGGCGCTGTGCAATCGAACGAAAGGACTGAACACTCCGAATTGTATCCACCGCGCGTAGAGGGGGAAACTTATATCTTTATTGATAAATCCGCCGATATCATGTGTTATATACGGCATTAAAACATTCCCGCCCTGTGCGGTGAATGGGACTTGATATGCCAGTACCTCCCACTCGGCATAGGTATCGCCGGTAAAGTAGGAGGGATAGCGATGATTGCCCCACCCGCCGTATCTGCTGAATATGAATCCTCTTTTCTTTGTTTGCTGTTCGGTGTAATTATAGAAGATGTGGTTTGTCCAGAGTTGACTGTTTAATCCGTCCATTTCACATGATCCCCGTCCGCCATCAACCCACCAAAATGCAACTCCCTGATCAATGAGCGGTTTGTGTAGAACGTCCATATATATGTCGGCATCCTTTTTTCTTGCTAGGTTGAATCGTATTCCAGCAGCCGGGAGCCGATTTGTTATGCTCACTGGTCCAGATACGATCCCTCCGCCGCCACCCCAATCATTGACACGGAGAACGATCAGGTTCTTTTCGTTGAATTTGAGGTGAGGTGTAACGTACGTCCATGATAGCGTGTTGTAAACACTGCTGTTCGGAGCCCCGTGGTGTGAGATTTTATTTCCATTAATGAACAGGTCATACTCATCATCCACTCCGCCGAAGATTAAGTAAAGAGAATCACTGCTCTTTTCACCGGCTACCATTATCCATTTTCTATACCATCCATAACCGTCGTAGCCGGTTTGTCCCTGATCTTCCCATGATAAGGGTGTTTGGAAATTTGACCAATCTTTATCATCGAGCTCTGTCCTGTCCCAATTGTTTGATAAACCTGATGTATCCGAATCAACTTTAAATTTCCAGTCTTTCGAGATATCTAGTGTGTATGTGGGATGCTGAGGCGGCGGCAAGTTTAGCATCGCACGAACGGTATCAGCTCGGCTGTCGTCATTCGAAAGGATGCCTTCCGTACCGTATCCAGGATGGTCGTTGAGTGAGACCTTTAATCCGTTCCTGCGTGCCCACTCCATGAATACAGTTGGTTGCGGGAATATCGGACTCCAGTCGTAGCTTCCCTTCCATCCGAGATTATGCCAAGCAAAATCTAGTACATAGATGTCAATAGGGATTTCGGCCTCGCGCAATTTAACTGCAATGTTTTTTACATCGGTATCTGTGTATTTATATTTATCGATTATCTCGGTGCCGGGCAAATACTCGTAGTTCAGATCCGTGATCCATGCGCCGAGTGTATAACGGGGAATCATGGGAATACTGCCGCACAGATCGGCATACTCTTTCA
>CAYGXH010000246.1:0-5054 GCA_964353675.1 uncultured Chlorobiaceae bacterium | reverse complement strand
TCATTCGTGATGAAATCGTTCTGTACCATCACGGTTCCGTCTCCAAGTATAGTGTACACTGCTCGGAATTGCGACATCACATCCGGGAGATCGTGCGTGACGCGCACTTCCGCCTTGTGGTCATTTAGCTTCTCTACGGCGAAATCCTTCAGCTTCCGATTGTCGCCCGCTTTTCTCCAGACACCTGAAATCTTCGGCATATTGTTACCGAAATCGTTATCCGTTGGGGGACGCCAGAAATTCGGCTCAGGACCTTTCGCAATCAGTTCTTTTCCTAAAAACGTGTAACGTAAAACCATTCCGGTCGTTTTATCAAAGGAGATTGAAAAGTCCTTTCCCTGTATCTCGGCAACTTTATCATCATCCCTTATATTCAATTTCGGCAATGATGCAGGTTTTACTGGTGTGACTTCTTCCCTGATCGGTAATTGATACTGATCGGTAGCAACGATATGACCTTTCGGAATCAGCGGTGTATCCTCGGTAGTTGTTGTTATAAAATTCACGAAGTATTCTACGCCCGCAACCGGTTTGATGGCAGGGAATTTCAATTCGAATATTTTACTTGTATGGGGTTCGATATCATGATTCAAAATATTGCCGTTTGCGATTCTCTTCCCGTCTCCGACAATTTCCCAGGCGATGTTGAATTTTATCAGATTTGTGAAATCGTATTTGTTAAAGACTTCAAATTTGGTCGAAGAGAGTGTAACCGGTTTTATTTTCACATACTGATACGCTTTCTTCACTTCCCAGATGCCGGGGTGCGGTGTACGATCAGGAGAAACGACGCCGTTGCACATAAAATTTTGATCGGATGGCGTGCCGGGCGGTCCCCAGTCACCTCCGAACCCCCAGTACTTTTCACCTTTTTCCGTGTATTTAGCAAATCCCTGCTCAACCCAATCCCAGATCAATGCCCCCTGAAGCTGATCGTATTTTTCAATCAGATCCCAGTAGTCCTGGAAGTTGCCGTCGCTGTTTCCCATGGAGTGAGCATACTCGCACATAATCAGCGGTCGGTCGCGCAGCTGACTGCCATATCCCTCAAGATAATCCCATGAATACATCGGACAGACGATGTCGGTGTTCCACGCTTGTTCGGCACGCTCGTACTGCACTGGTCGCGATGAATCTCTTCCTTTTACCCATGAATATGTTGCTTCAAAGTTTGGTCCATTCCCGGCCTCATTGCCGAGCGACCAAATAATAACAGACGGATGGTTTTTATCGCGCTCAACCATGCGGATCGTTCGGTCGAGATGCATATCCATGAAATCGGGATTCTTAGCTGTACTCTTTTCACCATACCCCATTCCGTGCGATTCGATATTCGCTTCATCGATAACGTAAATACCATAACGGTCGCAGAAGGTGTACCAGCGTGTGTCGTTAGGGTAATGCGAAGTTCGAACGGTATTGAAGTTGAACTGCTTCATCAGTTTAATATCCAGAATCATTAAGCTATCGGAGAGAACATGTGCGTTATATTCATCGTGTTCGTGCCGGTTTGTTCCTTTGATGCGGATCGGGACACCGTTTACAAGAAGCTGCCCATGTTTGATTTCCACTTTTCGGAAGCCCGATGCACATGACATAGCTTCGCTGATCGTACCATCGGAATTTTTCAGATGAATAAATGTGTAATAAAGATACGGAGTTTCTGCCGACCACTTTTGTACACTGGGGATAATTTTCTCGAACGAAACGGATGTCGAATCCCTGCCGCCGAAATCGACCGGCTTTTCATCACGCACAATTGCTCCGGTTTTATCCCATAATTCCATAACTAGAGACAAATATTTTATTTCGGGATTTGAAAGATGATTTTTCAGCTCAACATCAATCGATAGTTTTCCATCACGGTAGTCATTCTCCAGATCGGTCTTTACCCAAAAATCCCGGATACGAATTTTCGGAGTTGAATAAAGAAATACTTCCCGTTCAATACCGCTTATGCGCCACATGTCCTGACATTCGAGGTACGAACCATCGGACCAGCGGTATACTTCGAGCGCCACGCTGTTTTGTCTCTCCCTGAGATATTTTGTGATATTCCATTCGGCAGGTGTTTTCCCATCTTCGCTGTAGCCGACAAACTGTCCGTTAATCCAGATGTAGAATGCCGATTTAACTCCGGCAAAATGAATAAATACTTCCCGCCCCTTCCAGTTATCAGGAATTGAGAACCTATGTTTATACGACCCGACCGGATTGTTATCATGTGGAACGTACGGAGGATTCCACGGCTTGGGCCATTCATAGTCGCTATTAACATAGATGGGGATACCATATCCCTGAAATTCCCAATTCGATGGTACATCGATCTCCTTCCATGAGCTGGCATCGAAGTCATCGGTAAAGAAATTTATCGGACGATCCGTAGGCTTCGGTACCCAGTTGAATTTCCATTTCCCGTTGAGTGATTGATAGTACGGTGACGGTTTTTGTCCGACCAATCCGTTGATATCATGATACGGAATGAATGTCGCGTGCGGTTTTTCTGTATTGATCTTGAAGATTTTCGGATTTTCCCATTCGCGACTCTGGAATGTATCCTGGGTATATACCGCTAAAAATCCACATGCGGTCATTAGGATTATTATCAGAAAACGGGCGCCTTGCATTATTTTCTTCCTTTTTGATGTTCTCACAATTAAATTTATTCGCTATAAAAGTTGGATGCTGACTAATTACTTATTTTATGATATCAATCCGTTAAGCATAGATAGCAGCTTAATGTGTATTTCATAACTTCGTCATCTTTGGATTTACAAATTTGTGTCACCAATGGTGACCCAATCTTGTTACGGTAGTATATTTCGTAAAACTGTCGCATCCGGTATCATCACCTGCGGGAAAAACCCCTAAATTCAGGGTGACTGCTTTGGATATAATCAGCCAGTTGATCAACCACTGCGTCACCCCATCCTATTCTTTATAAAATCCAGCATTTCGTCTTTAAAGCTATAATTCCCAGTAAACACACGGTCGATCTCATTATTACATTTGCTTTTATAGATTTTCTTCGCAGATTATATACGGAATCGGCTTTAACTCAAACTGTAGCCCCTGTGGCTCGCGTTCCCCTTGAGGGATAGAGTTTAAGCACAAAGTTTGGTAAGCCCTTTATGATAATATTCGGCGTCGTGCCGTGCTTCCGCAAGGAACTAATCATAAAGGGCTTATCTTTATATGGAACAACTTGCTCATATTATTAAATTGGAAAAATACGCTTTAATGTCCTGATTAAGGCTATATTAAACTCTATCTGATACATTGTATTGTATAACGATATTTTTTTGCGTTTATGAATTTATGCTTTATATACAAATCGTAACATATTATTTTTCTAAAGGTTACAATTACAAAGACATCAAGAATTGTATAAAAATTGATATAATTTAACCTTCGATACGGGGATTACACAATTCCCAACGTGCACCTCTTCCGCGTTTGTTCTTAACGGGGCGTATAATTCCGTTTCTGCGGATATCTTGAAGTAGGTTTGTAACGAAATTTCTTTTTTGTTCTTGGTTAAGCGCTTCAGAAATTTTATTCATCAAGAGCCCGTCAAAATCTTTCCGTGTAGCTGTGCCAAATTTTTCAAGGTATTCCTGAACCATTCTCCCGTAATGTTGCTTATCAAATGCCCGTTTTCTGATGTAATCGATCTTTGTTTCAGTCGTTGCAGCTACCTTGGATGCCACGTAAAGTTTCGGTCGCCGCCCTTCGACAAGTTTTTTCTTTTTTAACATCTTAAATTCTTCGTCGTTCAGTGATTTCCCCTTCTGGATTTTATCGAGAGCTATTACATCCCAAAGATCGAGATCTGTTTTTTCGATCAGCAACCGAGTATAACGCTCGTCTAATACTTTACCTAAAATCTCAACTTTGACCCGACCCTCTTCACTAAGATTATAATCAGGTAACGGGAAATAACGCTCGCGCTGCTTACTGAACATTCGTTTGATACCGCTGCCTATGGTGTCGATCATATTAAAACTAACCATCGCTTCAGCTAAGAGTCGGTTACGGTATAATTCCGGAGGTGAATCCAGCCGTATTACTTCCTCAACACTACCAGGTAAGAAGTCGCCGAGGTTTGAAAAGATAAGTGAGTCTGTTTCTTCAACGACGTTTATGTGACCACATTTTGCATAGTCTTGATGTACAATCGAATTATGCAAAACCTCTCGGATTACCCAAGGATCGTACTGAGTAATTTCGATCGGGAATAATGTTGCATTTGGTATATACCGATAAATATTGTTTCTTATTCTAGTGAATACCTTGTCGACAGCGAGAATAAAGGGGGGATTAAAATGCTCGTAATCTCGTTCTCGCCCATCTTCACCTCTTAAAACCCAGGAAATACGTGCAGTGGCTGGAGAAAGAAAATTTACAGATTCTGGTTTACCTAGTAAGATAATAGCTGCGCGTGTTACCTGTCCAGCAATACAGATTTTAGTTTTATTCAAAAAAGTTTGGTCATTCCAGTGTTCGACATCGGAAGCTAAACTTGGATTTTTCTTTATATACTGCTCTCGTGCAAATATAATAGCTTCTGAATCTAGGTCGTTTAAACTTGCACCTGTACAAACCTGTATTGACCAGTCTTCAAGAGTTGCCTGGAGACGTATCTGCTCTATCTTGTCGAGTGTTAGTGGTATCAGAGATTCTTGAATTCTTCCATAGGCAATACCATTCCAAGTTGTAGGGATTCCACGCACTGCAGGAGGGATTTCAAACATAATAATACGTTTGCTTTCAGCCACAACCTCGTGGATATTGCGAAACGTCATCCGATGATTCGTTTGCTTAGCAATTTGCTGCTTGAGATTTTCCAGACCAGGCTGTTGAAGTCGATAATTAGAACCAACGAATTCACGTGGTGGGCGATCTGAGATGCCAAAAACCAGCCAACCAACATGCTGTCCCTTCAAATTTGCTTCATTGCTCAAGGCGGAAAAATACTTACCGAGATCATCGAAATCGAAATTTTGCTTTGCTTCTTTGAATTCAACCCACTCGGTCTCTCGAGGAAGCCCAAT
>CAYGXH010000245.1:0-5056 GCA_964353675.1 uncultured Chlorobiaceae bacterium | reverse complement strand
ACCTAGAACATTAATGATTGAGAGAGATGGTGGTACAATAATTAACATTACTGATGTCCCCATTGATACTACGATTATTGATAGTGGTCTCCTCCCATTACACACTTACAGTTATAAATCTTTCGGACTAATTAATAGTGTCCCTGTTGATTCTGGTGCTCCATTAATTCTTACTACTATGGACACAACATCTCACAATTTTACTTGGCAGATAGACTCCCTCGGTGGAACACAGAGCTGGATTAATGGTTTATGGGGAAGTGACGAGAATGATATTTATGCGGTAGGAAATTTTACCACAAGTGATACAACAGCTCATTTAGCTCATTGGGATGGATACAATTGGAAGTTATTAAAACCATGTGCAATAAGTTGTTTCGGTGGAATTCAAGCAGGTAATCTTCAAGGGATTTATGGTGTGTCTTCGAACAAGATTTGGGCAGTTGGTTTTGCTTATGGTTCAAATCCATGGGGACCGGACACAAACTGGGGATATGTTGTGGAGTGGAACGGTGCTCAATGGCGGACTATTTCACCCAATGCAAGGTTTCTTTATTTTTCTGCAGTTTGGGCAAGTTCGACGAGTGATGTATTTGTGGTTGGTTCGCGTGGTTCTTTCTTCCATTATGATGGAATCAATTGGTCTAATATTGAAACTGGAACAGAATTTAATTTATTCGATGTATGGGGATTCTCAAATAGTGATATTTATATGGTAGGTTACCCTCCTGACCAATCTGCTGGAATTGTTTTGCATTATAACGGGGAAAGTGTGCAGCGCATTAATGTCCTACCTCCAACTGATATTGTATCTTTTACTTCTCTATGGGGTACTAGTCAAAGATTTTTATATGTCGCGAGTGATGGTGGTCTATATACGAATCGAAATGGTGTATGGGCCAGTGTCGTATTTCCAGGTATCCAATCAGTGTTAGTATCAGTTCGAGGGTATGATAAGAATAATATTTATTTTGTTGGACATTTTGGAAAACTACTACATTATAATGGATATGATTTTAAATCCTATGAGCAAACATTTGGAGGCTCGGGGAATTGGATATTACATTCGGTTCAACCTTTTAGAGATAACGTTTTTATCGGTGGTTCTGGTGGTGAAGGATTTGATAAGCGGGGAATTGTTTTACGTGGCAGTAAATAAAATACGTCTAAAGTCTAACTAATAAAATAATGCACTTTATGGAGATTGTCATGAGAGGCTGTTGTGTGTTTTTGATGCTACTTTTTACAGTAGCTTCTTTTTCCCAAACAATCTCGACCAATAATATTGGGTCGATTGCAGGTACAAATAATGTATTTACAAAAGTTGAACCACCGTCAATATTCCATTGGCGAAGTGAACTGAATCGTCTGCCTACAGCACAATTTGCTGTCAATTTCTCAGAGAATTTTCCCGAGAGCGCAAAGATTGCATTTCGGTACGCAGATAGTATTTGGTCCTATCTTATTGAATCACCAGAGACAGTTCATATCAACGCGTATTGGGTCGCTCTTGCCGATACCATATTATCAAATGCGGATTCTGTGCAATTAGATACTAACTTTACAGGGGCACACGAACCTGATACATTTTACCCCCGTTCTCTTTCAGAGATGATTAGTGGGATATCCCAAGGTGATATCAATAAACCTGAAATGGTTATACGATGCAATAGTACAAAACCTTGGTCTTATAATGTTGATGGGATTCCAAGGAGCAATAAATATGATTTTGTTTCAGTCATCATGCATGAAATTGCACATGGCTTAGGTTTTTTTCCATCCTTTATTATGGATGCTGATACTGGCAAGTGGGGAGTCCCCATAGGTGATAATTATTATCCTTTCATTTACGATCATTTTTGTGTTGATGGGGGTGGATTCCAATTAATCGATGTGATTAATCCATCGGTTTTTTTAGGCGATAAACTTAAGAGTGGAAATATTTACTTTAATGGGAGTAATGCTATTGCGGTTAATAAGGATTCTCTACCCAAGCTCTATGCACCATCTATTTGGAAGCCGGGTTCAAGTATTTCACATCTCGATATAAATAAATTCCCAGCAGGGAACACAAATTCACTGATGAAAGTTGGATTAGATTATGCGGAGGTAATCCATTCACCTGGTGAAGTAGGTTTAGCGATTTTGGAAGACCTCGGATGGGCGGTAAATAGAATAATTACAGTATCCGCACCAATTGGTGGTGAGATTTTACGAAAGGGAGCTGCTTATATAATCAAGTGGAGTGATAATGAAGGAGGGCGAGTATATTTGGAACTTTTACGTAAAGAATATGATGGTAATTATTATCCATTTTCCAATAATTTAATAATCGATACTACGAGCACCGTGGGTAATAATGAATACACGTGGCAAGTGGATTCAATGCTGCAGGATGGAGAATATAAAATCAAATTTTTTGACGATACGTTTGGATACGGCTTAAGTTATAAAATAATAATTCAAAATTTATTGAAAGTTGCAACCCCTCAATTTTCTCCACCAGGTGGACCTTATGAAACAACACAAAATGTAAATATCAGTTGCACAACATCGGGGGCAGATATTAGGTACCGTCTCGATGGTTGGATTCCTGACTCAACGTCGGCTCAATACAATGGTGGTCCGATCATTGTCGATAATGACAAAACAATCACAGCAAGAGCATTTAAGGAAGGATTTGAGAAAAGTGATCCCAATAGTGCACAGTATTTCATCGGACAAGCAGGTGGTTCTCCTTTCTGTATATATAATAAATGTAATGACTCTCGGGGTGTCATGAGCTATACATTAAAGGGTAACATCAATTATAAATTTTGTTATGGGGATATTTATATAGGTACAGGGGATTGGGAAGGTGGATATGCAGAAAATGAGAAGTCACGTTCGATCCTACAATGGATACTCCCGGATACTCTCATCCCAGATGATGCTCAAATAATTCAAGCTGAAATACAAATTTATTGGAAAGCCCATTTTCAAGCTCCTACTGTAAAATTGGTGAGAGTTAGTACTGATTTTGGAAATGCTGAGGGTGCATGGTCAGCAACAAATAGTGGTATTAATCTTGTATCAGGTATTGATCTTCTGGACTCTAATTGGACATGTAGATTTGATTCAAGCAGCACTTTTGTATATCAATTAAATTCCAGTTTATCGTCAAACAAATTCCAAATTGGAATTATATCTGAACAGGAGTCTCAATATAATAGCTACATACAGATTGATCCTTCACGATCAAAAATAATAATATTATATAGAATACCTTTAAGGTCTGTTACGTATAAGAACAACTTGAATGGAGAGTACAACGTCGACTCGATAGGTATAGATGGTAATTGGTATCCATCGCCGCATTCAGGTTATTATCGTTGGGGAACACAAGTTTCTATTCAAGCCACTTCCAAACGATTAAACAGGGATAATAATAATTATAGATTTTATCAGTGGCATGATGATATTAATCTGCCGATTGAGAGAACAATAACAGTTAAAAATCAATCGGAATATCAGGCCGATTTTTTTAAAGTCTTCGATCTCACCGTGAAGAATGATTGTGAAGGATCAGAAGGTGGACAACTGTTATATCAAGGAAATACTGTAGATTCTAACTATACTGAGATTGATATATTTAATAATTTCGCAAGAACTTTCAGTGCAATAACACCACAGACAAATGGTGGTATAACTTGGAATTTTTGCGGTTGGGATGATGGGGTGGATAGCTTAACAAGGCACGTCACGGTACAAAGTACAAAGGAGTATATAGCTAAATTTAAAGCGCATCTAAAGACATACGCTTCATTAGCCCTCACACCAACTACTCAAAGAAAAGTCGTGCTCGATAGTTTGACCAACACACCATATATGGTTTATGAGAGTGGAAATGGTATCTTCTGGACGTATTCAGACGATGGCGGTGAGACCTGGGAAAATGAACAAAGTGTAGAAGGATATCCCACATCCACGGTAAATTACCGAAATCCCTCGATAATTCCACGTAGCTCCGCGATACCGATTCTATATGAAAAAGTTGAAAAGTATGGATCTACGTGGAGGCACATGGTAAAAATAAAACCTTTTGGTTCTGGAGCCGTCAATGTTAGTTATCCTTTTGACACAATCAAGGATTTTCGAATTAATCCGGTTGGGATACTTTCAAAGCCAATAAGCGGAAAACCATCAGTTCTATTTGCAACATGGATAGCCCAAGGGACGGTTTATTATAAAGTAGGTGATGGATCACCTAGCAGCTTAGCTTCGTTACCCGAATATCGTGAGTATGATTTCTTTAATGATAATCCCTCAATACCAGTTAATAATCCGAAGAATCTTGGTGCGAGTGTTGCTGTTGATGCGAACAGGTATTATTTTTACATTGTTTGGGAGGAACCTGGCGGAATCAAGTTTGGCTCTGGTTGGTTGGATGATTATCCTTCTACTCCTTTGCTTAATAATCATATTACATGGGATTCTATTTATACAATAGCCTCTAATACATCGACCGATACAAATAGAACGCCGGTGATTGTCGTGGATGGAGGTAATGCGGTCAATATCGCTTGGGCATTTAAAACTCCATCAGTAACACAAATTAAGGCACAAAAGCGAACCACAGGATATGCACGTACAGTGGCATCATCGATAAGCTTCCCAAACCACCCCGGTTGCTTACAGGCAAATCCATCAATTACTACAATTGACCAGGATGATCTAAAATTAACTTGGTCAGCCTCTGGCCTTGGCATTGCCTCTGCTGATTTTAATGGTTCTACATGGTCAAGTCCTTACATCATAGAATCGACTTCAAACTATCAGATGGCAGTATTGAGTAAATCTCTTAGGCATAATGCAACTTATATCTTGTATCTTTCGAGTCAAGGATCTCCCTACACTCTTACCTGCAACTGGGTTGAACCAACACCGATTTCTCCATCTCCACCAACTTTAAGTCAACCTCCAAATGGGACGCAAAATGTAGGTTCAGTGACTAACCTTACTTGGAATCCCTCTTTTGGTGCATCATCATACCGACTACAGGTCTCCACATCGAGTA
>CAYGXH010000244.1:0-5077 GCA_964353675.1 uncultured Chlorobiaceae bacterium | reverse complement strand
CAATAATTTTCATACACGTCGATTTTCCTGCGCCATTCGGTCCGATCAGCGCGAATAATTCTCCACTCTGTATCTCAAGTGACACATCGGCAAGGGCGCGGATATGCGAACGCCGCAGCGGACCGTTCCCGTAAACCTTCGTGACATGCCGGAGTTCAATTAATGGAGGGTGTAATTCACTTTTCATCTGTAGATACTCCGAATAACATACTTGAAAGCAGTCCGTGATAGCGGAATCTCTCCGCAATTTTCGATGGCACCGTTTTTATTCATGATGAGAACGCTCGAGTGTTCTATACCGTAATTTTTAAAAACCTTTTGAGATATAAGGGCTATCGGATATTGCAGGCCGCACGACCTTGTCCATTCCGTCATTGTTGTTAGCTGGTACCCTGCGCCGGTCTGATCCTTCAGAAAGAGGATATAAACGGGAATGGTTAAGGAACTTCTCTGAATCGTCCCGAAGGAGTCACAGAGTTCAAAGAAATTCTGAAGGCAGGGCTGACATCCGAAATCTATAAACCGGAGCATGAAAATTATTTTTCTTCCATCAGAGTATGTCGTATCCGCAGACGGATCAAGCGAGGCAATGATCGTCTGCAAATCTGTTCGTTCGCTGAATGGCGGTTGCCCGTTGGAAATCCAGATCATCATAATTGTAAGCGTAAGTAATCTCCCGATCATGGAATGGATTCTGTATTTCACGGCTGTTTCATTCCGCTCTTACGATACGTCATCCTGTACTTCCTCACCACGGTACGCTGATTTTCTCTTGTGTACATGCTCCCCTGATTGTCAATATAGAGTATGCCGCTCTTCCGTGGTAACTGAAAACGTGTAAGGAATCTCCCTTCCGGATCAAAGAGATAAACATCTCGGTGACGAGAGTCGGTGTAGTCTCCGCCGAGGATATAAATGTTTCCATCAAGATCCGTGCCGATATCTTTAATCAGATCTCCCTGCGGTATTTTTCCGAGTTCCTCGCTAGTACCGACGACGGAAGGCGACTCCGGAAGCAAGTCCGATACTGTAAAAATTTTTATCATTTTCAGTCCGTCTGTGTAAAGAACGACGGTATTGATAAACCGGTATGCGACGATGATTGTATTTCCGCTGCCTGCCGATATATGCATCATATCGAATGCCGGTCCTTCCTCCTTTTTATGTGAAGGCGCCGAGGCAATAATCTTACCGGATTTATCCAGCAGAAACAGTCTCCTGTGTTCGCTGTTGTCGTACGGGATTATACCTGCGACGATCCGTCCACGGCGATCGAAAATAATGTCCGTTATAGTGCCCGGCAGTAAAAATTGTCCGGCATACGTGAAATTCTCCGCAAAGAGTTGAACACGCGCGGTTCCTTTGGCGACGATCGCCAGCGTTTCGTTATAGCAGATAATTTTGTAGGGCGGCGCACCGAAATCCTCAGGATCATTCCCCCGTTTCCCATACTCTCCCATCAGAGCGCCCGTTGGTGAGAATTTCTTCACGCTGTATCGGTATGCATCAGTAACGTAAATATTTCCGTGGTGGTCTGATGTAACTTCTTCTATCCTGATGAATTCTCCGTTGTCTCCAATGCTTAAAATCTCGGTAGGAGAAACCAATTTTTCTTCCTGTCCGAAGCATGAAATTGCAGCCGAGAAGATGAAGATTTGAGACATAAATACGATGCTTTTCACACGACAATTATCCGGCAATTGATTATCTCCGTTGAAAAATAATAACCCGCCGCGCTAAGGCGGCAGGTTATTGATATATCAATCTGTACCTGATGTCACACAGCCTATCAGACAGCCGGCGTAGCATGAAGTTTGTAAAATCGGATCACTGAACAACTTTTTACAGCTATCATAACATGCGTTGAGTATTTTGGGATTGCAGGGTAATGCGGCAGCGGCATTATTTGGCGCGATAATCGAGAGCAACATGAAGAGCAGCAGCGTGATAGAAAGTGTTTTAAGCATAGCAACCTCCGTAAATAGTATTGTGTATCATCTCGATGAGTTATGGTATGTGGCTATCCCGAGATGACGAAGGATAACCACATATTGTTAGAAAAATAATTCAAGCACTCTTTCCATAACAAATGATTCTCCCAGACTGAGCGCAAGCCATACGCACCATGCCATACTCACAAGCATGAGAGAGGTTAAAAATTGGATCGTAGCTGTAATCTGAATTCCCCGGGATACCACTGCAATGTACCAGAGGGAAAATGGATTAACATTGCTCAGTGTATTATAGATAGATGAGGAAACAGCGTTTTTATCGATGAAGCAGTTGATGCCTTTAAAAACCACCAGGTCTGAGGGATCGGCAATCTGGTCTATGCCCCGCGCATAGATAACCAGAACCGTCAGAATTCCCATTAGGTGAAACAGAGTTTCCCCGTATGCAACGATCGAAAAGACCTTTGTGTAAGTAAATGATGCAGTCCGGCCGTATAGCAAAACTGAGATGAATATTACCGCGGAGAGGATGACCCATCGGATTATTTTTACGAGAGGTTCGAATGTAACGTTGATGATCGTAAAGTAATGGGTAGAAGTCTGGAGTGCGATCTCTGCCGTCCGGCTGTCGAATGATTCCTCGTAGATTTTGCGAAGCGGTTCGATCGCTGCTGGGATTATGAAGAAACCGATCATGGGTGAGATAATGAAAAGAAGACCCGCAGGCATCCTCCACCGCGGTGTAGCGTTGATGTCGTTGTATACTTCTGTTGGTGCTGCTATAATATTGAAGAGGTGCAGTATTTCGCGTTTCAAAGTCATTTTGCCTTCCCAAAAACAGAAATGTTGTCAGCACAACAAGGAATATAATTTTGTGCTTGACCATCCCGATGCTGAGGGTTAAATTTACATCATGATATTATTAACCGCAAGAGATATTTTGTAATATTTTTTATCACAAGCAGAGGGGGGAGGAGAGAATGAACCTACCGGAATTTTTAAGGTTGCATCGGAAGAACCATTCACTTGCTAAGAAGCAGGTTGCGCATACGCTTGGAATAATCCGAGAACATTACGCGAGAATGGAAAAAGGTACGCATTTGCCTTCCCTACCGCTGCTCCAGAAGATGGCGAAAGAATTTCGGGGCACGATAATTTATGTGGCTAAGTGTGCGGAAAGCTTTGAAGACGTACAGTCTGGTGCACAACTATTCAATAATAGTGCCACTATGAAACGGCAGACAGGTGGAACTTATTAAATGGAGTGTGATTGAATTTCACTTAATAAGCCAATTTAGATTGGTTTCATGTCTAAGCTCTTTTTCTTTTATAATCTTCTTTTATAAGTTTTCTAAAGTTATAGCCAATATAAAGAACGGTAGATATTAAAAATATAATAAAGAATATACCAGCCCAAAGTAAAATAGTAGTCATCATTTCAATGGTAAAATATAAGACTTATTATTTATGCTCTTTAGAATCTTTTAGTTTTCCTACTCTACTTAATAAGTATAATAATTTAATTATTAACTGATGTTACGCAAAACAGAAAATAGAACACTGATCACACGGAAAAAACGGATTTTCACAGATTAAAATCCGTGAATATCAATCAGGTTCAGCGTCATCCGTGTTTTATTGTTTTTAATGAACATCTATTTTTCATTAAAAGCTACCGATGCGTAACATCAGTTATTAAATATCATTTATTGTTTAAATTCTGCCATTTCTCCAAGAACTGGATTCGCGATATTGTGAGTGCACAACTATTTGGCAATAGTGCTAACATGACAATGGCAATGCAGATGCAAACTGTACAACAAGATTTTGAAAAGTCATCTGGATGGGATAACCTGCTTGAATCATAAATAAATTAAAATGGAGCTCTCTGTTTTTTAGAGGGCTCCAATGTTTTTAAAAGCAAATAGACTAATCCTTGAGGCAGCGTACGCTGGATCCGCGCTCTCTGCCTGCATAGTAGTCTATGAGGATGCCGCTACCATAGCGGTACAGGCGCATGTAGCTCGCCCGCGTAGGACCGTACTCCGTAGAACTCCAAAAGTACGCGCCGTAACTGAAGCCGCCATTGCCGTGTCGGTGTCCCGAAAGCAACGCAGAGAATCCACTCGTATTTGTGCCTGCTCCACCACCAGTTCCCTGTCCTATCGCTTTTAAGGCATTACCGTTACCTCCTACAGTGGTGCTACATGCCTGAAATTCTACTAAAGTAGGAATATGCCAGCTCGGAGGACAGATACCTCTTGCTCCAGGTGTAGTTGTATACTGCATCGCTTCGTCCCATTGATATAGTCCACCATAAGTGTTACAGTTTGTTGGGTCATTACGGTAACAATATTTTTCAATTACACCGTTATCTTTTGATGTGTCGGTTCCTTGAATCATTGTCCCAATATCAAGATTCTCTTTTAGCCAGCATTGATTACCTATTTGCACTGTTTTATAAATTTTACTTAAATATTCTACTACTGGTGTTCTGATACAAAATTTTCCTGTTGTAAAATTCCAGATAGTTGACCACTTAGATTCTCCATAACCATTTATAGCATTCACTCTCCAATAGTATTTTGTATTGTTAATGAATCCTGTCACATCTCTAATTGTTGTCGTTCTTACATTCTGACTATATGTTAAACTAGTAAATAAACTATCTGTTGATACCTGCAATGTAAAATATTTTATATTCCTACTTCCCTCCCAACTAAATGTCATTGGAATATCTACATCTGTAGTATCATTTGGTGGATACAATAACCTTGGAGCTTGTAGTGGATTACCAATATCTGGTAGTATAATGTTGTCCTGGCATCCCTGAAGGAAGAGAAATGCAGGCAATATTACAAACACAAATGATGTAATAAATTTATATCTCATAATGCTAAACCAATAGATACCTGCAATTGTAGGAAATCCAAGTCATAGTTGCTTAGGTCTCTCCCATTAGCATAATGTTTGATACTTTTTATGTATCGTAGTGTCCCATCCAATACAAGATTGAATGAACCGCTGTGAGTCAATGAAATATATCTTTGAATGATAAGATTTGCACCAATCCCAAAAGAATTGAATCTGTCCTCTTTTTGAAAAATAATTGCATGATTTGAACC
>CAYGXH010000243.1:0-5090 GCA_964353675.1 uncultured Chlorobiaceae bacterium | reverse complement strand
TTTATTTCTTTTTTATCCTCTTCTGCCGTTTTATTCTTCTTTTGCCTCTCAGCGCTGCACAGCGATTCGGAAGTTTGCTCGGAATTACTGCTTACAACCTGTTAACGTCAAGACGTTCCATCGCACTCGACAACCTCCGGCATGCCTTTCCTGAAAAATCGGAAGACGATCTCCGTTCTATAGCAAAAGGTTCGTTCCGCAATTTTGGAATTTCCATGGCAGAACTGCTCTGGTTCCCTAAAATGACGGATGACGTATTGCATAAAATCCTTCATTCTGATATTATTCACAAGGTGAGAGAAGCCGCAGAATCGGGCAAAGGATTGATTGTTCTTTCAGGGCATTTCGGCAATTGGGAACTTATCGCGTCGGGTATTGCACGACTCATACAATTACCCTTCACTATTATCGTTCAGCGTCAATCGAACCGTCTGATTGATGAGGTGATTAACCGTCGTCGGTGCATGTACGGCAACAAAGTCGTTCCCATGGGTATTTCTATCCGCGAAATATTAACTACCCTGCAAAACGGCGGAGTGATTGCGATCGCTCCTGACCAGAGTGCGCCGAAGGAGGGTGTCTATATAAATTTCTTCGGACGCCAGGTAGCCACCCATCAGGGTCCGGCGGTATTTGCTCTCCGATGTCGTTCACCGATCCTCATGGGATTTCTCGTCCGGCAAAATGACGGATCGTACAGGAGCATCATCGAAGAAATTAACTACTCCGATATCACGGGAAAAGACAATACGGCTGTCGAACAGCTGACTCAGCGGCACACGACATGTCTGGAACATTATATCCGTAAATATCCGGATCATTGGCTGTGGATGCACCGCCGATGGAAAAACATCCGGGCGGAACAATGAGATCGAAGGGTTGGAAATAATTCCATGACTGATACGCAGACAACCTCCGTTCTTGTCGTTCAGACTGCCTTTGCCGGCGATCTTATTCTTACGCTCCCTCTAATACAGGTTGTGAAAAAAGAATATCCTGATGCCGTTGTGGATGTCGTTATAATTCCAAAATGCGCAGAATTACTTGCAAACCACCCTTCAATAAATAAAGTAATCCTCTACGACAAACATGGATCAGAATCCGGCCTGAGACAGTTCATTGGTAAAGTACAGGAAATCAGAGAGAAGAAATACGACGTTGCGTTCGTACCCCACCGCTCACTCCGGAGCGCGTTACTCGTAAAACTTGCGGGAATTCCGAAACGAATCGGGTTTATGAAGAGCGCTGGTAGACTATTTTATACAAGTCGTATGCCATATGATGAATCGGTTCATGAAATCAACCGCAACTGCTCGCTTCTGAAAGGAATGGGCATCGATCCGCCGCTGAAGGAGTATCCGCAGCTCTTTCCTACGTTCCACGATAAGAAAAAAGTCGGTCACTTTCTCTCCGAACATGGAATTCAGCATGTAAACAATCTGATAAGCATAGCTCCAGGTACGGTATGGAAAACGAAACAATGGCTGGCGGAACGTTATATTGAACTGGTAAAGAAACTCACGTCTCACGGTTATCATGTCGTACTCATAGGCGGGAAGGAGGATGTCGAACTGTGTGAAAGCATAAGAGATGAAGGGAGGTCGAGGTCCATAGTTTCAGCGGCTGGGAAATTGACATTTCTGCAGTCGGCGGAACTTATACATCGCTGCCGGATTTTAATCTCAAACGACAGTGCGCCGATGCATATTGCAGTAGCGATGCGTACGCCTGTGGTGGCTATTTTCGGGGCGACAATTCCTGAGTTCGGATTCGCACCGTACGGAGAATCGGATGTCGTTGTGGAAACGAAGGGTCTCGACTGCAGACCGTGTGGTGTAGAAGCCAGACCCCCATCCCGATGTCGAATAAAGACATTCGATTGCATGACCCGGATCAATGCAGACATGGTATATGGGGAAGTATTGAAATTACTAACAAATAAGTTTCATTCCGGATAATGTACTCTTCGCATTCTATACGGAAGCTGGATCTGTTCAACCTCGATGAGAGTATTATCGGTGAAGCCGTTCGTATAATTAAAGGCGGCGGTGTAATTCTGTATCCAACGGATACAATTTACGGACTCGGGTGCGACGCATTTGACGTACGGGCTGTGGAACGGATATACGCAATTAAGAAACGGCCGAGTCATCATCCCGTGCTGGTTCTCATGAACTCTGTTTCCGCCATGGAA
This sequence comes from uncultured Chlorobiaceae bacterium, assembly GCA_964353675.1. Lineage (GTDB taxonomy): Bacteria > Bacteroidota > Ignavibacteria > UBA10030 > SZUA-254 > CAYGXH01. Next base: position 2,896 of record CAYGXH010000243.1, on the reverse strand, counting down.
GATCTGGTTGAAGAAATACCGTTTAGAACGCGACAGCTCTTAAATATGTTTTGGCCCGGACCGGTCACATTTGTTTTCCGGGCGAAATGCCACCTTCCCCGGTGCATAGTATCTGAGGATGGGAAAATTGGCATACGGATCCCCAAGCATGAATTCTGTAAGCGCCTATGCGAGCTTAGCGGTGTCCCAATTCTCTCGACAAGTGCTAATATTTCCGGACAACCTCAGACGGGTAATATTGAAATCCTTAAAAAGATTTTCGCTCCGGAAGTCGATCTGTTCATAGATGCGGGTGATTGCACTTCAGAAACAGTCTCGACAGTTGTAGACGTAACAGGGAGAGAACCTATAGTCCTGAGGGAAGGTGTAATCTCCCGGGATGAAATAGAATCCGCTCTACATAAACAGGAAGATCTGCCAACCAACCAATAATCCGCTTACCCTATACATCTGATCTTAGTTTGCGTCTGAATTTCATCCATAAATAGGCGTAGACTTGCTTTAAACCTCGTTCAGAAGGTCCGAATCGGTTGTAGGACGTTGGATGGGTAAGCGAAAGTTATTAGTCTCATATCGGATTTATCGAAGAATAATGCGGTGATTCAATAAATGCAATATTTTTCGGTAATCGTCAATTGGTCTGTACCGACGGTAAGGTAATTAAAGATATAATTGCCATCCGTAATGCGTACCTGGGTGTGATCGGTGAAAGTAAAAAGAAAGTCCCTTCTGGAGTTATGCACATGCGGGGAGGGGCACATGTACACAGGGGGATTCCAGTAGGGACTTCTAACTTCTATAACAACAATAAATATAAATTAGTTCTCCTCGACCGTTTAATCGATTTGATATATCGGACGGAGAGCCTCGATAGGAGAGTAAGGTGAAACATATACCCCGGTTTTTCGTATATATGAGTATATTTTAATTAAGAAAATAAAAATTATATGGAGAAGTTGTATGCATGTAAGTGAAAAGATCAGGGAGGATGTTGCCGTCGTGTACCTAAAGGGCGATCTGCTCGATGAGCACGATGAGGTTGTAATTCAACAGAAAATAAGAAGTCTGGCAACGGATGAAATTAAAAAAGTCGTATTTGATCTGGGAATGGTAAACAGAATCAATAGTAAGGGATTGAGTATTCTCATATCCGCAATCGATACGATGCATCGGAATGGCGGGGAGCTTCGCCTTGCCCGTATAGACAAAAATCTGCATGATCTGTTGACAATTACGAATCTTGTACGCGTCTTTGGCACATACGAAACGGTAGATAGGGCAACGGCGAGTTTCGGGTAGGAAGTTTGCTGAAACCGACCTTTCAATAGAATCTGAGGTTGTTCGAGATTTGGGCACCTGCTTTTTCTCTATCGCCTTTCTGTTTTTATCGAACGATATAATCAAAATTTCTTTCTGTAATTGTTATCTTTGAGTATTCTGACATGGAGATCTCTTATTCTATTTCTGTATTTTACTGATAATAAGTTATTTACGTATTAAATTCAATATCCCGGCTTTTTTTATAGGATCTACGTTCTTGGAATGGTGCATAAAATATTTGTCTTTCATAGACGTGGTTTTCCGATGCTACCCAATTTCGTTTCAAAGAAGTTTAAAAAGGATTCAGAAACTTTAAGTTTCAACAAAGCTTTTCACTTTCATTCATTGAGGCATACTATCGCAACTTGGTTAGTTCAAAGTGGTGCAAATATCTATCAAGTTCAGAAGCTTTTAGGTCATTCAAGTGTGAAAACAATTGAAATCTACTCACACCTCGTAGCAAGCGAGCTTCATAGTACGGTTAATCGGATTAATCTACCTTTGAATTAGGGTGGATACCCCATTTAGAAATAAGTATGCTTTTCTAACTTATCTTTCAAAATTAATGTGGGGGTACAGGGCAAAGTGGGGGACATTGCCCCCCTTGATATATTGATATTATCTAAATAATTATATATCTTGTTGCGTTCCAGGGAAATTCCAACAATTAGTACATTTATATCAGGGCTGGATTATGAAAATATCTACTAAATTTAAATGTTTCCTCCTATTGTCAATTCTTATTTTATTCATGTCACAATACTTGAATGCTCAAGTGACTGATACAATCTATGTGGAGTCTGGGTGGAACCTTCTATCGCTTCCGTTGAAAGTGCTTGATGGTACAAAGAGTATATTATTCCCATCTTCCATTTCAGATGCATTTGTATATAAAGGTGGCTATATTTCTAAAGATACTTTGGAGTATGGGGATGGATTTTGGTTAAAGTATGATTTGCCTGATACTGTACTAATAGCAGGCAATATTAATTATTTAGATACGATTGAAGTTAGCGCTGGATGGAATATCATTGGTTCTTTATCCATTCCAATCCTTGTTGGTATGATACGGCCTGTGGAACCACTAATTATTATTTCTGATTATTTTAATTTTACATCAGAATTTGGCTATCAATCATCAGATACAATATATCCAGGATTAGGTTACTGGGTAAAAGTCAACGAAGACGGTTTACTTGTATTATCTTCAATGGGTATACCGTGCTCAAGTATACCAACGTTAGAGTACGAAGGTAAAACATATAACACCGTACAAATAGGTTTTCAATGCTGGTTGAAAGAGAATCTAGATATTGGTACAATGATTCAAGTAGTTGATAGTGCAAAAGATAATGGTGTAATTGAAAAGTATTGTTATAATAATAATACAGCAAATTGTAGTACTTATGGAGGATTGTATCAATGGAATGAGGCGATGCAGTATTCGACAACACCGGGAACAAGAGGTATCTGCCCGTCAGGTTGGCACATACCCACAGACGCAGAATTTCAAACCCTGAAGACAGCTGTAGGTAGTGACGGTAATGCATTAAAAGCCAAAGGACAAGGAAAAGGT
>CAYGXH010000242.1:0-5097 GCA_964353675.1 uncultured Chlorobiaceae bacterium | reverse complement strand
TTGAGATATGTAAATTTCTCATGCGGAACGAGAAAAACAGTCGTTATCTCCCCCGCCAACTTTCTGTTCGTAAGCGCCATCTGAAATTCATATTCAAAATCGGAAAGGGCCCTGAGTCCCCGTACTATTACCGTAGCCTTCTTCTTCCGGGTAAAATCGACAAGTAATCCCTCAAAATTATCGGCACGTACATTCCGGTATTTCTTCACCGCCGCTTTTACCATATCCAGCCGTTCCTCCGAGCCGAACATCGGCGATTTCGATGTATTGCTTGCCACCAATACGATAACCTGATCAAAGATTTCCCTTGCACGATGAATAACGTCAAGGTGGCCATAAGTGATCGGATCAAAAGTTCCGGGATACACGGCGATCGTCGTCATAATTCCTCCTTGCGTGGATATGTAAAGAAACTAACGTGAGTTGTACCAAACGCTTTAGTCGCGGTTACTATGTACTGAGCATCCGGTTTAAAAATAAGATTTTTTGTATGCTCGATGATAAGGTAGCCGTGATCGGTCAGAATGTTCCTCTGAAATACTTGAGCAGGGATTTCACCTGTCATCCCGTATGCGTAAGGCGGATCGGCAAAGATTAGGTCGTAATTTTCCCTTGTTTTGGCAATATAGCTCAGCGCATCGCTCTGGATGATTGCACAATTGTTCAGACAGCCCAGAGCCGCTGCATTGCGTTCGATGATATCGAGTGCGTCGCCTGCATCATCGACAAAAACGACATGCCTTGCCCCGCGACTGAGCGCTTCGAAACCGAGACTTCCGCTTCCGGCATAGAGATCCAGTACGGCAGCGCCTGTTAATCTCAGACGATTCTGCAGCATATTGTAGATGGTTGTTTTTACCCGATCCGTCACCGGACGGATACTGCGATCGTTCAGAGATTCCAGCGACCTTCCTTTGTATACACCGGTAATAATCCGCATACTACGCCTGCCGCAGAGCGAGACCAACTGCTCCGGAGAAACGGTGCTCCAATCCGGTAAATGCGTCATAACCGATAAATGAGGATGTAGTGATCATTTGCCGGAAGGGATTCACCATAAGAACCTTGTACCCGAGGGCTTCCTGGAGCGGTGGTTTCAGATCGGACGGAACATAAGGTCCGCAGCAGTAGATTTCGTTGAGAGTGGTTTCAGTAATGACTTCTTTAACGAGGTCGATCACACCCTGTGGAGTTGTGTTAATACCATATCTATACTGGGTAAGCCGCCCGCCTATCTCCAAGCCAATATCAATCCGGTTGTGAGAACAGTAGAGCAATACAATTGATTTATTTTTGACCTCCGGAAAGTTAAGTAAGAGCGATTGTTCGGCGCCAAAATATGCTCCATCGACTACGTGCAAGGCAATTTTTTTACGTTCGAGATTTTCCTGTATTTTATAAATGTACAACTGCTTTACTGCCACTGCAATCACGTCTGCTACCTGATTCTGCGGATTTGCATGCAGGACATGCAGGTCGTACAGATAATCCTTCGGCTGATATCCCTCCACAAGGTTCGACAGTTCCCAGTGTACATGTTCGTTCTGTTCCACCTTCGAAAGTGTTGTGTCGATTGGGAACTGGTGGAGAAGTACATCCGCCATATCCAATCCCACCGAAACTTTCTCGATTTTCTTCAGAACCCGGGTTTTCGGTTCAAGGATGTACTCTAAAAACCACAGCGCATTCTGACCGGCATTGATAAATTCTTCGAGATGGAGCAGTTTTGTTTCTCTTTCCCGTATCTCGAATACGGCGAGGTGGGCAACCCCTCCGGAATAACTGACTCCTGCGATACATTCCTTACTCATGGTCAACTCCAATTGTGACAAAGGGTGCAATCTTTTTGAATTTTTTCTCCCCGATTCCCTCAACGGACAACAGTTCCTTGATTGATTTAAACCGGCCGTGACTATCACGATACAAGAGTATTCTTTCCGCGATCGTGTCACCTATACCGGGCAGCCGGACGAGCTGAGCTTTTGTTGCCGTGTTGATGTCGATTTTTAAATCAGTCACATCGCTCTGTGCCGGTATACCGTTATCCAGTGAATCCGCAAGCTGAGTTTTGGCAACATTTTGTGAATCGGAAAGAACTGAGAATGTCGAATCAATTGATGTGTAATCATACTGCGACGGTCCGCCAAATTCTGATTTTACTATTTTGATGGTGATGCCGACGAGGAATGTGGAGAGGAGGATAAGGACAACCCGGCGTTCCGCCGGGGTGAAACCAAATGTTTGATTAAATTTTGCGAGTAAGTTCATTTATGAAGAAAATATATCTTTCATCCGCTCGAAGAAGCTCTTGTCGGAATTAGCCGACGTATCTCCTTCATGCGGTTGAACGTGTTCACATTTCCCGAGTTGCTTAAGAAGATCTTTCTCTTCCTTGGTTAGGTGAGTCGGAATCCATACGTTAACCCGCACAAGCTGATCGCCCCTGTAGTCACCCCTGAGATTCGGGATACCTTTTCCTCTCATGCGGAGAATTTTTCCCGACTGTGTACCCGGTTCGATTTTCAGCTTCGAACGCCCCATCAGCGTTGGGACTTCAATCTCCGTTCCCAGCGCAGCATGTGGATAACTGATGAGAAGATCCAATATTACATCGTCTCCGTTGCGGCTGAATACTTTATGCGGCTCTTCTTCGATAACCACTATGAGATCTCCTGCTTCGCCGCCCCGCTGTCCTGTGTTCCCCTGACCATGCAGTGGAATATAGTTACCCTCCGATACACCTGCAGGTACGTTCACTTTAATAGTCGTTTCCCCGTGTATACGTCCCTCTCCCCCGCATGCAGTGCATCGCTCCTTTATTACTTTCCCCTCGCCATGACACGTGTTGCATGTGGTCACACTTACAAACTGTCCGAAAACGGAGCGGGAGACCTGACGGACTTCCCCACTGCCGTTGCAAACCGTACATGTTGTCTTGGCTGTGCCTGCTTTAGCACCGCCTCCGCCGCAGACGTCGCACGATTTCCATCGTTTTACTTTCAGCTTCTTCTCCACACCGGAAGCGATTTCTTCCAGTGTGAGCTTTAAGCGGATTTTCAGATCTGAACCGGGTATGCCCACCTGACGCCGACCCCGCGAAGAATAACGCCCTCCTGTAAAAACTTCCTCAAAAATTCCTCCGCCAAAACCACCGCCGAATATATCGCTGAAGTGACGGAAGATATCGTCAAAATTTGTGTAAGTGTGAAAATCAGAACCTGCCCGAAGTCCTTCGTGTCCGAATTGATCATACCTCTGCCGTTTACTGTCATCACTCAGAACCTCGTATGCCTCTGCGGCTTCCTTGAATTTCTCTTCCGCTTCCTTATTATTCTGATTGCGATCCGGGTGCCACTTCATCGCGGCTTTCCGGTATGCTTTCTTGATCTCATCCTGAGATGCATTCCGCTGAACTTCCAGCACTTCGTAGTAATCTCGCTTAGACATTATGTCATTCCTCCCCTTCTCCATCCGGTTTATCCGACTGACCTTCAGCTTGTGCGGAAGAAACAATGACCTTCGCATGACGAATCACTCTATCGTGCAGCATATACCCCTTTTCGACCTCCTGAATGACGGTGGGATGAGGATGGTCTGAAGTCTCTACCTGCAGGAGTGCGTCGTGGTAGTTGGGATCAAATGGTTTACCAACCACTTCCATCGGGGTCACACCATGGGCTTCCAGAACTTTCCTCAACTTGCTGTATATCAATTCTACACCTTTAAATAAACTCTGGTTTTCTTTCTTATCCCTACCGCTTGCCTTTGCGGACGATTCTTCAAACGCCTTAAACGACCGCTCAAAATCATCGACAACCGGAAGAAGTTTTTCAATAAATTCTTCATTAGCGTATCGCACAAAGTTTGAATAATCATTATCCATGCGTTTTTTATAATTATCAAATTCGGCCGCTTTCCGAAGTAATTGATCCTTATATAAGGCAAGGTTACTTTCAAGCTCGGTCACCTTTGCGCTCAGCATGTCGATTTCCGACAGCTCGGGAAGTTGGGCTGGTGCCTGTTTGCCGCCATTTTCTGCATTATCTGTTGCTGTTTGGTCTGTGTTTTCCTCATCCATAGGAATATACTTTAGTGGAAATATGTGTGAAATGTGATGCCGAATATTCAATAATAACCAATTCTGAAAATATTTGCAAGAACAGACGTTATTTCTATTATAGTCATTCTTTCCGTCATTGTTTCTTCAGACTGATTTGAGTATATTTGCTACGTAATTAATGGGGCTGTAGCTCAGCTGGGAGAGCGTTCGGTTCGCATCCGAAAGGTCGAGGGTTCGAATCCCTTCAGCTCCACGTCATTATCCAACACTGCCGGCCGGAGGATATTGAGAGAAATTATTAAAGCAATCCTCCCACCGCATGTACTTCATCCGCTTCAATAATTATAACAACAATTCCTTATGATTCCCAATCGTCTGATCAGAGAAAAATCCCCCTATTTACTCCAGCATGCACATAATCCGGTCGATTGGTATCCCTGGGGAGAAGAAGCATTCCTCAAGGCTCGGACCGAAGATAAACCCATTTTCCTCTCTGTTGGTTATTCCACATGTTATTGGTGCCACGTGATGGAGAGGGAAGTTTTTGAAAATGAAACGATCGCAGGACTCATGAACAAACATCTGGTCTGTATTAAAGTCGACAGGGAGGAACGGCCCGATGTAGACCGAATCTACATGAATGCGATTCAGTTAATGACAGACCAGGGCGGATGGCCGATGTCTGTTTTTCTTACACCTGATTTAAAACCCTTCTTCGGGGCAACGTATATCCCTCCCACCCCGCGATACGGTCGTCCAGGATTCCCGGAGATTGTCAAACACATCGATTACGTCTGGAGAAACGAAAGACATAAGATACTCGAATCGAGTTCCAGAATTGTAGATTATCTGAAGGCAAATGCGACACCGGTAAAGAAAGGAGTTTTGTCCGAATCAATACTTGATGCTGCATATCAATATTTAACTAAGAACTTCGATTCCGCTTATGGCGGCTTCGGAGGTGCACCCAAATTTCCACGCCCGGTTACTTACAATTTTCTTCTGAGATACTTTAAACGAACGGGGGACAAACAAGC
>CAYGXH010000241.1:0-5122 GCA_964353675.1 uncultured Chlorobiaceae bacterium | reverse complement strand
TATTAATGTACTTTGGGATGCGGATAGCAGAGGAACGATTTCCTCTCCCGTAGGTAATCGCAACAGGCGCTTCGAATCCGGGTACAAGACGTTTATATGAATTAGTACTTGGGTTTGTGAATGCAGAGAGCGCCGCACCGTGTTTCAGGAGTCCGCCAATGAAATACCTACCGATGTCATTGATATTACCGTATACGCCTTTTTTATAAAAAGCGTTTTTGCCTTTCTTGGTAAGAAACAGGTGGAGATGCAGTCCATTTCCCGGCTGTTGATACATTGGCTTCGGCATGAATGTCAGGAAGAGTTCCTTCTGACGGGCAAGGTTGAAGAGTGCATACTTGACACTGACGATATTGTCTCCGGTTGTCAGCAGATCATAAAAAGCTGTTTCAATTTCCTGCTGGGCCCGTTCCCCTGTCTCGTGGTGATGATATTTTACGTTTACGCCAAAGCGATCGAGGAGTTTACATGCCTCATCCCGAAAATCGTCATATATATCGAAGGGATTTGCAGCATGATAAGCATTTCGGAAAAATTCTTCGGCATGTGTAATTTCGTAGTATGAGGCGGCTGTTCGGGTATCGAAGCGTACTTTCGAAAAGATATAAAATTCAAATTCCGGACCCCACAGAGATTTATCGATGCCGATGGTATCTTCCATAATTTTTTCCGCACGACGTGCAATATATCGACCGTCCTGGGAAAATGGCGACCGTTTTTCATCGGTGAGTAAAATATTTGCGTAGAAACTTAATGTTTTAGCGGTTCGGAAGGGATCGATGACCGCCGTTTTCAGATCGGGTATAAGAATCATATCGCTGTTTTCAACCCGACGGAACCCATAACTCGAACCGTCAAATCCTACTCCTTCATTGAGAAGTTTCTCAAGAATAATCGGTGAAGCTGGCAGTGTGATATGATGCAGATAGCCTGTAAGATCGATACATTTAAGATCGACCATTTCAATTTTCTGATTCTTAATGATATCATTACATTGCTTCAATAATTTCATATCCATAAAAAAAATCCTTCGAGGAAATGGGGCATCATAGTTCTAAAATTAACGAAATGTAATATAAGGATTTTTCAAGTAAATTGTGTGGTAGTAAAGAGGGTGAAAATGTCGAAAAAAAGACCCCGACCATGAACTGATCGGGGTTAACTTAATGTATAAACAACTATTCAGGTTTACTTCATCAGCATCATCTTACGGACACTCGAATACAAGATTGTGTTGTAAATCGGCGACCGCGTCTCAATAGTGTAGAAGTATACGCCCGAAGAAAGACCAACTGCGTCAAATTCAATTTCATGCGTGCCTTCATCTAGATCTTCAGCATCGAGCAAACGCACGACCTCCTGACCAAGAAGATTATATATTTTAAGAGTTACGAGAATCTCCTCAGGCAAATCAAATTCAATCGTCGTTGACGGGTTGAATGGATTCGGATAATTCTGATGAAGTGCGTACGCCACAGGTACTTCATACGGTTCCGGTGAAGGTATTATGGTGAATGGAATTGCACCGGGATTTGCTCTCAGGTAAGGTATTTCTATTAATTGCCGTGTTCCCTTGAAAACAAGTGAATCGGCAAAGCTCACTGTATCCAACGGACCTTCAAAAGCCTTGTTTATACGGGCGATAGACCAGTGAAGATTTTCATAAATGGCCGGATCGAAAGGCATATGAGTGGTACCTGAGTAGTAACCCATCACCACAGAATCTCCAATTGCTGCAATATCAGAGACGCTCTTCCAATTGAGAACATTATTAATCCCTTTTGAGGGAATGAAGGTGCTGTCGTTGTAAATTAATTCACCCATACCCCTTGGAATAATACCCATTGCGCTTGTGACGATATTCAATTTTAAAGCAACCATATCGGCGAGAAGTAGATTATTATATTTTGTCGGCGGTAATGATTTAAGGCGCTTATATAGTCGCTTTCCGTTATTGAACGAGATGAATGGGATTGGATTTCCGTTGTGCATCGTAAGTGTTCTTTTTACAATAAGAGTTTTCATCACGTCGGTATATTTTGCAGATTGGAGCCACCCGTAGTGCTTCGGGCTGTCAATCCTTGCTTCCCCTACTACCAAACCATTAGTGGGTACAAATCCGCCGTATAGAAATGCCTCATATACCGCATTTACCCTATTCGGCATCGGATACTGGAGACGATTGATGACTAATGCAATTTTATCGTGATGACCTTTTCCTCCGAACATGCTCCATGCATATGATATTTTTGAAGACCGGGTTTTGTCGCCCCATCCGTGAATGATCACAGTGTCACCCGGCTCTATTCCTGCGTTCCAGTGGATTTCCAGCAAACTTTTATTCAAGGATATTTCATCCGGTACCGGTTCAATAACGAGGGGGTATGCCGGATCGTTATTAAATAACTTTGTAAACATGTGCATATGCAAATTATTCTTAGTTTCTCCCTCCTCGTTAATCAACGTGCAAACGAATTCAACCTTGTCGGGTTTTCGTTTTACGTACTTATTTAATTTCCCTTTGTTGTCACGGTCCAGGGCCAGACTTTCGGGCGTGAATGTGCGGTATGCGATCAGATACGCTGTGTCTCGAATGAACGTAGCAGTTATGTTTTTAGCAGCATCTATCAATATCTCAGCGGGATTTGAATTCCCTGTGAGATCAACTTCCCAGTGAGAAAATATCCAACTGAGGTTATCAGAGATTGCCGTCAGTGTGACAGTCGATCCGTAATTATAATATTCCTGTTCAGGATCTTTCGTCACTGTTCCCTCACCGTTTACACTCAGAGAAATGCTGTAAGTATTAATGCCAAAATCTGCAGTAATGTTCTTATGCCCATCCATAACCACAGACAGTGGATTATCTGTTCCGGTTGCGTCTCCGCTCCAGTTGATAAAATGATACCCGGGATCGGGAACAGCGGATAACTGCACATTCGTACCATGCTCGTAGGTCGACTGATCGGGTACTTTTGTAACCGTGCCGTTGGTGGCTGTGATATTTAATGTGTATGTATTAATTATAAAATTGGCTGAAATGCTCTTGCTGTCGTTAATCTGTACCGTCAGAGGATTGTCACTGCCTCCTGCATCCCCGCTCCACCCGGTAAAGTGATATCCCGGATTCGGAATAGCCGTAAGCTGGACACTACTGCCATATTCGTAAGTTGACTGGTCGGGTATCTTTGTAACTGATCCATTTACAGAAATAACTGTCAGGGTAAATGCATTTAGTGCGAAATTGGCTGTGATATTTTTATTCCCATCCATCAAGACCGTAAGCGGATTATTACTCCCACCCGCATCTCCGCTCCAGCTAACAAAACGATAACCGGGCTCGGGGACCGCTGCCAGCTGTACATTAGTTCCATGATCGTATGCCAGCTGGTTCGGCACCTTCGTAACCGAACCGTTGGTTGCGGAAATGTTTAATGTGTATGTGTTAATCACGAAATTGGCTGTGATGTTCTTGTTACTCTCCATCAGTACAGTCAGAGGATTCGCACTACCGCCCGTATCCCCGCTCCATCCGGTAAAATGATAGCCGGGATTCGGAATTGCAGTCAACTGGACATTCGTGCCGTGTTCATATGTCGCCTGATCAGGAATTTTTGTCACTGAACCGTATACAGCTGAAACGGTCAGCGTATAAGCGTTGATAGCAAAGACGGCCGTTATATTTTTATTGCCGTTCATTTGCACTGTTAAAGGATTATCGCTGCCGTTCGCATCTCCGCTCCAGTTGACAAACTGATATCCCGGATTCGGAATAGCTGTAAGTTGCACATTTGTACCATGATCGTACGATGACTGATCCGGCAGTTTTGTTACGGAACCGTTGATCGCTGAGATATTCAGCGTGTAGGTATTAATCGCGAACTGGGCTGTGATGTTCTTATTGCCGTCCATTAGCACAGTAATGGGATTATCACTACCATCTGCGTCTCCGCTCCAACCGGTAAAATGATAGCCGGGGTCTGGAATTGCCGTAAGCTCGACATTTGTTCCGTGATCGTAAACAAATTGTTCGGGTACTTTCGTTACTGTTCCGTTAACCGCATTGATATTCAGAGTATAAGCGTTTATTGAGAAAAATGCCTCAATAGTATGGTTAACATTTACACCGTAGAATGTGTAACTCGCCGTGGGATCGATGTGGAGGTCGTCAACGAGCAGGCTGTCGATGTGATAGTTCGCCAATGGTGTCATCGTAAATAACTGATCGTGTCCTTCCACGACAATCACTTCGCCTGACGGATTGATCGTTCCACCGCTTGATGCCGAAGCTGTTATAATATGAGTTGGAGGTTCGCCAACAATGAAATCGCTGAATGACGTAATGCCCGTTGCTTCCATGCTTGTGGTGGTTCGGTTACCCACACCGAGCGCTGACCACGTCGGTGCATCATACTTTCGGGCTTCAAAAAGGTAGGTTCTCGCACCCGGATCAAGATCATCAGCAGCAAAATTAAATACAATGTTACTTGTGTCGAAAACTATTCCTGAATTTGAGAGTGAGTAATAACGATTCGCTGTTCGATCCTCTATTAGCCCTGATGAGGAGATAGCCGGATGGTCTCCGCGTTTCGTCCAAGCAGTTAATCCGCCGGTAGTTGTGACTGTCCCGAATTGTACACTAACCGGCGCATAATATGCACTGTCACCGATGTCATAATTGATAGAAGGAGAGCCTGTTGGAATTAATCTTGTCAGATTGCCAACGACATGACCCTGTGACCGAATCACAGATCCCGTTTCACCAATAATGACCTCATTTGTGTCGGAAATAATCAAACCGTCGGATAATGAAAGCGTGTCACTGATACGAAGGTCGGTCTCGAGGTATAATCCTCCCGGATTATTCAAATCGAGGCTGAACAATCCTTGTATATCACCTCCGTTTAATTTAATTCTTTGAGTTGTTGAACCATTGAGGATTAATGTAGCACCTGCAGTACCAGCGTCCACAGTCCCGCCGTTTTTAAGAAAATTCCCTTGTACGGTGTTCGAACCTGCGACACTTGAAAGATATATTCTACCTGTACCAGTTGTATCAATAGTCAGGTCACCAATGACATGCATGGGGGCTATTGAGGATGCAAGCGTATCTGCGGCAGTC
>CAYGXH010000240.1:0-5132 GCA_964353675.1 uncultured Chlorobiaceae bacterium | reverse complement strand
ACCGAAGAGCGAAAAATCGAGAGCGTGAGAAATCCATGTGAGCGGGTGCCAGTTAGACTCGATGGTTGAGGTAAATGCCCATTTGATAGTTTCGTAGGAGATACCCGATTGTACCTGTAAATTTCTCGTAACATACGCCGGATCGTCGTAATTGATGAAGCCATTATTGAAAACAGGGAAAAATGCGATGACGGAAATACCGGCAATAAGAATAATAATGAAGGATTTACTTCTGAAAAACTGAGGAACTTGTGTCATTTATAGATTAAATACAGTAATTGTATTGAGGATAGGTCAATCTATGGAGAAATTTTGGGAGAATCAAATGGAGGAAGAAGCATAGAACTTAGAGCAGAGAGCATAGAGTGAAGGACAAAGTACAAATTACCAAGTACAAAGTACAAATAGCGAAGAGCAGAGAGTTTAGCTCTAGGGACTCAGCGCTCAGGGCTCATAACATAGAGCGAGGAGATTAGAGAGTAGTGGAGCAGAGAAGTAACAAGGGGGGAAGTGTAAACTATAAATTTCATTACAAGAATTACCTTTTTTAAACAAATATTGATCAGCAGGATTTCTATGAAGATTTCTTCTTATAGACCACTATGCTGCATTTCGTAGTCATTTTTTCGTCTGACATATCATACCATTCTTTGATCTCATAGTTCCAACCACCTGCCAGACGATAATCCCTTTTGATAAGTTGGTTAAGATAGTCGATCAGTACACGCGGACTCTCCCTTTGCATCAGCCAACTATTTTGTGAACGCACGAAGACAATTATTTCCGGAACATTTTGTTTCAGTGATGCGATGGTTTCCCGATGGTAATTAAGTGCAAAAGGTGTATTGATCATGAGCGGGTACATAATAACGAACCGCGAACTACTCCTCCGTTGGGCATGATACAAAATTTGCGGTTCAGACCCCGCGACAAATACATAGTCTGCCGGATTTGAGAGTTCTGAGACATGACGAGCGACAGAACGTGCTTCCAGGAAAGGATTGCGGTCACCTCCGTATACGAGTGATACCAATTCTTCCGGAGACAAGAAAAATTGTTTATGCACAGGCAGAATAAGCAATACCATCACTACCACGCTAATGCCGAGCTTTTTGATTGCTGATTTTTCATGGAAATAATGTGGAAAACTTCTGACAATAGCCTCTACCGCGACAGCTGCAATAGCAGCCCAAAACGGAATGACCATAATATAATAATGTCCGGAGCCCGCACGATATACCGACAGGAGCGAGATGACAAAAATACCGGCAACGATCCACCATTTATTTTGCCTCTTAATAAAAAACCAAACTAAAAGGATGAATAATATCCACCACTCTTTTAGAAAAGTCGTAAGAAAGAAGACAAAGGGATTAGAGCCGGTATTATCAGCTGTTGCGTAGGAGTAATTATATTTTACGACACATTCCCACAGAGATCTCCCCGAATCATAGAGAAGAAAAGGTAAGAGAGCCAATATTGTGGTAATCATACCTGCCGTAATCACTAGCGAAGTACTTTTTACAATTGTTGTTGAACCACGTTTCGATTTCCAAACCTGATACAACCATATAATGAAAATAAACAGGAGAACAAATACGGCAATCGGTTTAAACAATACAGCTACTGCTGAAGAAATACCCGCAATGATCCAGTGTATATTTTTTGCTTCCTCTCTCGTCTGGGCATATAAAAATAAAACGACAGACAGAGGTAAAATCATGAATATTTCCGTATTCGCCGCGAAAGGTGCAAGTGCCGGATGCGCGAGCATAGGTGTCATGAACCACATTGTCGCGTGTCCGGCCCAATTACTGTAGAGTTTTGCTATACTCAATCCTATGAGAATCGTTGACAGTCCTATCGATAGAAAAGCGAAGATTCTCGGTGGCATAACTGAGTCTCCAGCAATTACCTGCCCCAACATGTAAGTGTATACTATCATTGGCGGTTTTTGCAGGAAAGAATGTTCATACGGCATCATTTTTTGCTGTAAGAGCCAAGCTGAATATGAATATTCTCCTTCATCCCGTTCGAAGGGGGCGGTAAAGCTATTCCAGCGTACGATGCATAATAAAATAAGTACACCGGCAAACGATATTATTTGCCAGATGGTTTGTTTATTATTTCGGATTGAGATATTGTCGGATCTTCCCATCTTCTACGTTCTAATGGTTATTAATTCGGCTCACCGGACAACCTCTTGGTCAGAAGAGACTTTCTGAACTTGAAAAGTCAAATTACTAAAATATCGGTGTAATACCAAAAAAACGATTTTTTAGTATTTATTTGATTTTCGGTAAAAAACCGACTACATTTCACCGTTCATATCCAGAGGGGATATATGATAGGTCAAACCATATCTCACTACAAGATTCTTGAGAAGCTGGGTGAAGGAGGCATGGGAGTTGTATATAAAGCCCATGATACTAAGCTTGACCGTGACGTTGCGCTGAAATTCTTACCGAGTGATCTCTCCTCTTCATCTGAGGAACGCTCCCGCTTCATCCATGAAGCTAAGGCTGCATCAGCCCTGAATCATCCTAACATTTGCAGTATTCATGCTATCGGAGAGTTTGAGGGTCGACAGTTCATCGATATGGAGTTTGTTGAAGGTAAAACTCTCACTGCACTTCTTAGGGAGAAAGAATTATCTCTTAATGATATACTGGATATGGTTATTCAGATTGGCGAAGGATTGAAAGCCGCTCATAAAAAGGGTATTATCCATCGTGATATCAAACCGGATAATATTATGCTTGCTGATGATGGACCGGCCAAGATAATGGATTTCGGACTTGCGAAGCTTGGGGGAGCATCAAAACTCACAAAGACACACTCAACACTTGGCACGCTTTTTTACATGTCGCCTGAGCAAGTTCAGGGACTGGAGGTCGATCAGCGCTCAGATATTTTCTCTCTTGGGGCTGTGCTATACGAGATGGTGGCAGGCCGCAGACCGTTTCGCGGGGAACATGAAGCCGCTGTCATTTATTCAATTCTAAATGAGTCGCCTGAGCCGATGGTAAGGTACAAAGCGAATGTTCCGGATGCGCTTGGCCGGGTGGTGGAGAAAGCGCTGTCAAAGGATAGGGATCATCGGTACCAGCATGTCGATGACATGATCGCAGATATTAAATCAATAAAATTGATGCTTACGGCAGGCTCTCACCAATTAGAAACTCAACCGCAGATCAGGAAGAGGAAGCGACTTTTTCTTTACAGTGGAGTTGTTTTCTTACTGGCTGCAGCGCTTCTTACTGCTCTGTATCTGATCCCCAAGCATGTTCCTCCGATTGATTCTATTGCGGTTTTGCCGCTTGAAAATCTTTCACACGACCCTGAACAGGAATACTTCTCAGACGGAATGACGGAAGCGTTGATCACTGAGCTCTCCCAGATCAGCGCCTTGAAAAAAGTTATTTCCCGTACATCAGTCATGGTCTATAAAGGTGTGCGGAAACCTCTGCCCCAGATCGCGCACGAGCTCAATGTAGCTGCAATTGTGGAAGGATCAATTCTCCGTGCGGGCACGAAAGTGCGGGTTTCCGTTCAGCTCATTGATGCATCTGCCGATAAGCATCTCTGGGCGAAAAACTACGAGCGGGAGATGAAGGATGTTCTAGCACTTCAGGGGGAAGTCGCGCAGGCGATAGCTCGTGAAATTAATATCACGTTAACTCCTAAGGATGAAACGCGCCTCCGATCAGCGCGGCAGATTGATCCACAGGCCCATGAGCGCTATCTCAAGGGAAGGTACTTCTGGAACAAGAGATCAGGTGAAGATTTAGGGAAAGCTGCGGTATGTTTTTTAGAAGCAATCCGTATCGACAGCGGGTATGCTCTAGCTTATTCGGGTCTGGCAGACTGCTACAACCTGCTTCCCTTTTACGGTGACATGAGACCGAAGGATGCTTACCCGAAAGCTCGTGTAGCGGCGCTGAGGACAATTGCTATCGACAGCACGCTTGCTGAAGCAGCTACTTCGCTCGCATATTATTTGTTCAGTTACGAGTGGAATTGGCGCGAGGCTGAACATGAGTTCAAACGGGCGATTGAACTGAATCCGCTCTATGCAACCGCTCATCACTGGTACGGTATATTCCTTTGTAGTATGAAGAGATTCAATGAAGGTCTGCAGGAAATTCAGAAGGCAGAGGAACTGGATCCCCTTTCATTGATCATAAACGCAAACTATGGTGATATACTGTATCGTGCTCGCAGGTATGACGACGCAATTCTCCAATATCGAAAAACCCTTGAAATAGATTCCACATTCGGTGTTGCGATTGCAGGACTTGCAGATACTTACTTACAGAAACATATGTATAAAGAAGCCCTTGAAATGTTTTCCAATTGGAAGTGGTGGGGCGGGAAGATACCTATACTCGTAGCACTTGGACGCAGGGAAGAAGCGAGGGATATTCTTTCCAAGATCGTGAAGGAATCACAACGCACGTATTTCCGCAACGACGTCGTTGCAGTCGCATACCTTGGAATCGGAGATGATGAGAAAGCGCTAGATTTCTTGGAGAAGGGAGCTCAGGAGCGGGAGCCTCAACTGTCGGAGGATCTCGATGTCAATCCATATTGGGATCCGCTGCGGAAAAATCCCCGCTTTATTGCGTTGCTTAAGCTAATAGGATTTGAGAACTGATGTATCAAATCAAATCACTACGATACATTAACAATGAAACAGATTGTGAATAGCCATGACCCATCAAATCATATCATACTATTTGAGGCAGGAAGCAGTTTGTATATGAGATTGATTCATGAGAAGCCTCAGCAAATATCCTGCTGAGGCTTTGTGTTGAGGGCGAATCAAGGAGATATTCTCATAGGCTTTCCCCTGCTCTTCAGTGCTTGGAAATACAACGGTAAATTATTATATTTTACAGCGACTTAATCATTTCAACACGCTAATAATCAATAATTTTACCTCCTTCTTCGTGTCGCAGCCTTTTAGCGTGGGGGAAAGAACGAGGAAGGCAGTTCCATCGACAGCGGAAAAAGAGTGTTGACTAAATTGTTGATCAAGTATCAAGATTTATACACTCAAGATGGTGAATTTTCGCCTGCGGGAGTAATTCAGTGGTAGAATGTCAGCTTCCCAAGCTGGACGTCGCGGG
>CAYGXH010000239.1:0-5148 GCA_964353675.1 uncultured Chlorobiaceae bacterium | reverse complement strand
CGACGTCAGGTTATTCTGCTCCTCAGATCGGCGTTTCTCATGTACCTCTTTATTACGGCGCTCCTCTGGCTGGGATTTTTCCTTCTCAAGGATCTGATCATATCAGCATTTTTCAACGGTATAGGCGGATTCCGGGATGATCTGGATATTGTACTCTTCGGTTCCCTCTCGGTTTTGAGTATCAATCTGCTTTTTTCGGTAATTACTTCTGCCTTCAACGGAATGCAGAGAATGGATATTACCAACGGCGTAACATCTCTGTACTGGGTGTTGAACGGGTCATTGATGTACGTTGCCCTGGTGACCGGTTACGGCCTGAGAGGACTTGTCTATGCAAATATCATTGCTACGGTCGTCACTCAGGTCATTAATTTCTTTATGTACTTTCGTCTCATCGGACATGCCGGACGACGGGAACCGCTTGTTCGGATCTCGGAGATCGCAAAACTCTTCCGGTACGGTAAACACATTTTCATCGGAGCCATCGCGAATAGCGTATATATCAATTATGATAAATTGCTTCTCAGTTCGTTCCTCGGACTTGCTCCCGTTGCATCCTATGAAGTCGCTTCCCGAGTAATTCAGCAGATGCGACAGATACCGATTCTGATTTTCAATCCTCTTCTGCCGGCAACCTCCGAGATGGAAGCAAGGAACGACCGCGAGGGAGTGGTGAAATACTACTGCATCGCGTCCAAATACCTTATCGCATTCCTTGTCCCGCTCTTCGGCATAGTCGCTCTCTTTGCAGATCCTCTCATCCGTCTCTGGCTGGGAGAAGGAAACGGTCTCGCAATTATAACACTGCAGATTTTTGTTGTTTCGAATTTTCTCAATCTCCTCACGGCGCCGGGATATTTTGTAACGCTGGGAATCGGCAAGCCGCAATATTCAATGTATACTTCTGTTGTGGGACTTGTATCCAATCTGATTCTCAGCTACATTTTCTTACGGATATTCGGTTATTTCGGTGTCGTAACAGGAACTGTGATCGCTCTGACCGGTTCATCTTTACTCTTTCTTGTGATGATACACAAAGTCCTGAATATCCGGTGGAAGACGTATTTCAGGTACTTTCTCATCCCGCTCGTGAGTATTGTCGCGGGCGGACTTGCAGGTCTTTTCGTGTCGGCCCAGGTCGGCAATCTGTTATTTGGAACCGCATCAGCGCTTTTATTATCACTGCTTATTTACATTATTCTTCTCTGGAAGCTGGATTATTTCACGAGCGAGGATAAACAATTCTTTTCAGAGTTCATAAAAAAAATCAGGGGAAAGATATTCCCTTCGGTTCGTACAGAAGCAACGTAGGAGAATGCTTTTTGAGATCGGCGTGATGAAAGTGATGGACTTGAAAGTAGTCGGCGATGATTGATATCTCCGTCATAATCATAAACCGGAATACAAGAGAGCTGCTAAGAGCGGCGCTCCGTTCCGTGTGCGAAAGCCCTGTATCGACGGAGGTGATCGTCGTTGATAACGCTTCCACTGACGGAAGCGCTGAAATGATGAGGAAGGAGTTTCCCGCGGTGCGCCTCATCGTGAATGAAAACAATGAAGGATTTGCGAAGCCGAATAACGATGCTGTCAGAATTGCCGGGGGACGGTACTATTTTCTCCTCAACAGCGACGCACGTGTTTGTGATAAGGCGCTTGAGCGGTTAGTAAAGTTCATGGATCAGAATCCCGCCGTTGGAGTCTGCGGTCCGCAGCTCCTGAATCCCGATGGAACCATACAACCGTCCTGCCGCGGCTTCATCACGCTATGGACGCATTTTTGCGATATGCTGATCCTGGATAGAATATTTCCCCGCTCCCGGATATTTGCTTCGAGCGTGATGACGTACTTTGATCATCAGATGCAAAGGGAAGTCGACCACATTATGGCGGCGGCAATCGTCGTTCGTCCGGAAGCCGTCAGGAATATCGGACTTTTTGATGAGAGGCTGTCCATTCATTACAACGATATTGATTTCTCCCACCGTATGAAGGAACATGGTTGGAAAACCGTGTTTTATCCTGAAGCGCAGGTCGTGCATCATCTCGGCGAGACGACGCGCAGACACAATGTTAGGTTTGAGTTATTCGATGAACTGTATTCTAACTTTTTCTATTATGTACGGAAACATTACGGAGCTGCAACGTTGCTGTTTTTCAAGCTTCTGATGGTCATCGGATTCACGCCGCGCGTTATTTATTGGTTCAGCCGCCGGCTGTTTTCCGGTAATGAAAAAGTTCGCGAGATGGCACAATTCTCTCTGAAATCGCTTCTCCTCGGTCTTACTGTGTGGAAATTGAGGTAATGGCAGTGGATATATCAATCGTCATCCTCAATTATAATACCTCGGAGTTGCTCGGAGAGTGCCTCGGATCGCTCTGCCAATTTCCGGAAGCCCGCATGTATGAAATCATCGTCGTTGATAACGGCTCGTCGGATTCAAGTTGTGATTACATCCGATCGAATTTCCCCGATGTTAAAATCATCAGGAATGAAAAAAACGTCGGTTTCAGTCGGGGCAATAACATAGGTGCCAGGGTAGCGCTGGGATCATTTGTACTCTTTCTTAATTCCGATACGCTGTTCACCGGGAATTGCATAGCGCCGCTTGCAGAATTTTTGCGTGTTCACCCGGATGTCGGCGCCGTGGGCCCGAAACTTCTGAATGCGGATAGTTCTCTCCAGCTCTCGTGCGGCTCTTTACCGAATCTCTTCGTTGAACTATGGGATAAAATCCGCTATTCATTGCATCGGAAAGGCGGGAAGTCTATTCGGTTGTTATACGACCGGTTTCACCGGAGAACCAGAGAGATCGGATGGATTACGGGTGCATGCATGATGGTAAGATCCGACGCCTTCCGGTCGTTGGGAGGATTTGATGAAAATTATTTTATGTATTTCGAGGATAAAGATCTCTGTTGCCGGTTGAAGAAATCCGGCTGGAAAATTATATATTTCCCCGCGGCGGCGATCATTCATCTCCTCGGCGGGACATCGAAGAAATCAGGCAAGGATGAAATCAACTGCCATTACCGGCAAAGTCAGAGGTATTACTACGAAAAACATCTGAATCGCGTTCACCGGATTGGTTTGCAGTTTTACTTTTCACTCGGTGGGAAGAGGTGAAGATGAACCGTCGGATCCGTATTCTTGAGATGATTGATGATGCGACTATCGGCGGCGGACAGATACACGTACTTCTTCTTGCAGAATATCTCGATAGAAATTTATTTGATGTTGAAGTTGCGTGCGAGGGGAAAGGTTATCTCGTCGACGAACTTCGCAAAAAAAGTGTACCTGTAGTGCCGCTGAGGATGGGTAATACCCTACGGCCGGGAGCCTTGAGGGAGACTGTCGCGGTGCTGCGGCGCGGCAATTACGACATTCTCCATACGCACGGCGGTACATCAGGATTCTGGGGAAGAATCGCATCATTATATTCGCGTACACCCCGCGTACGCATCCATACGTACCACGGGATTCATTACGTGCATCGGAAGGGAGCGGCAGCCCGATTATTTTGTGCCGCTGAGAGGATGCTCGTGAGAGCTACTGACCGGATTATCACGGTCTGTCCTTCGGATACGGAAAAAGCTTTCCGGTTGAAACTTGCTACACCGGCGAAAACGACAGTTGTGTACAATGGAATAGAAATAAAGAGATATTCCGGATCCGGTGGCAGGAGTGAATTTCGCCAGCAATTGAATGTCTCTAGTGATACGTTCATATTCGGAACCGTAGGAAGATTGAACGTTCAGAAAGGGCATACATATCTTATCAAAGCATTTGCTCAACTTCATCGCGATCATCCTAGCTCCGAGTTATGGATTGTCGGATCGGGTGAATTGCATGATGAACTGCAATCGCTTGCTTGTGAATGTGAAATTGAAAAATCGATCCGATTTTTAGGCGACAGAAATGACATACCGGAAATCCTCGCTGCACTCGATGCATTCGTCCTCTCATCATCGTGGGAGGGGATGCCGCTTGCACTTCTTGAAGCTATGGCATCTGGAAAGCCGGTTGTGGCAACTGGCGTCGATGGGATTACCGATTTGATCGTTCATGGGCAAAATGGAATATTGGTACCTGCCCGGGAAATCAATCGGTTGACGGAGAGCATGGTGCAGATTTTCAAAGATAAGTCACTTCGCGATCGACTTGCTGAAAATGCCCGGCAAACTGTAACTGATCGGTATTCGGCTCAGACAACGGCCAGTATGATTGGACAGATTTATCTTAAAGCATTGGAAAAAAGAGGAGGCATCTGGAATTTTTGATTTTAACCGAAGTGTTATTACTTTTAGAGTATTCGATATATTATAGTTAATAATCTTAATGCGAAGTCAGAATGCAATAATAATATGTGCGACGGTACCTCAGATCGATCGCAGCGGTTTGGATAATCCATTTGCGTCAGTTGCATGGGACGATTTTAATGCTCTTTATACGGCGATGTTCGGCGATTTACTCAGAATATCGTGTCAGCTCCCCGACGTTGATATCCTCGTCTACAGGAATATGCACGAAATTTCGGATGATTTTTTTATTCCTTTCAGACAAAAAATTCACCTGTTTCCGCTTAATGAGACACCGGTGAGCGACCAGATGCAGCAGGCTCTAATGGACGCGTTTCAGAATAGGTACCAGAGAGTCGTGATTTTCCTGGATAACAATCCGCTCCTTTCGCGTACGATCATGAGGAAGGTGTTCAATCAACTCGGATACGAAGATGATTGCATCGTTGTAGGTCCGACTTATGACGGAAAATGTTACCTCCTCGGAATGAAATCGTACCACGATTCCATCCTCAAGAGCGAAGAAGGGGATCCCCTGCAGAAGGCAGACATTTTAATGAAGAATATCTGCCAAACTACTGCCGAGATATTTCCTCTGGAACCGGTCCTTGCGTACGACGTGTCTGCTAACTTATTGAACTTGCGTCGGAAAATGGAAGTTTTAAATAAGGGAAGTATTGAATTCCCTTCGAGGACACATGAGATTTTTAAAATGTTCGACAAGAAATACAAACTGAGAAAATATTTACAATGAAAATCGGAATTTTCGGCGGGACATTTAATCCTCCTCATATGGGGCACCTTATTGCTCTGGAGAGTGTGCGCGATCAGCTTCGGTTTGACGAAGTTCTC
>CAYGXH010000238.1:0-5155 GCA_964353675.1 uncultured Chlorobiaceae bacterium | reverse complement strand
AGTCTTTATTTTCAATTCCGCCGGGACTCTGGGATGGACCCATCCACGAACCATTATCCTGTAAGCCACCGTATACATTGTACGGTCGCTCCATGTCGTAACTTACATGGTAGAATTGCGATAGAGGCAGGTTTAAGAAGAAATTCCATGTTCCACCCCGATCCTGGGATGCATACACCCCTCCATCAGTTCCGAGGAGGATGTACGTCGGCTCCTTTGGATCAATCCATATGGCATGGAAGTCGGAGTGAACCCCATCACCCTGGTTACTCCAGGATTTACCGCTGTCTTCACTGTAAGCAAGAGCAAATCCGGGCCTGTATACCCGGTTATGATCCTTGGGATCAACGGCAAGGAGAGAAAAGTAAAATGGTCTCTGGATGATGACCGGATTCGTGCTCATGAGAGTCCAATTTCCACCATAATCGGAGGAACGATATATCCCTCCTTTTTCGGCTTCCACTGTTGCATAAATGATATTGGGCTTTGAGGGCGCTACTGCGATCGCAATTCTCCCCAGCTCCCCCTCAGGGAAACCATTGGTAATTTTTTTCCAATTCTTTCCGCCATCTTCAGATTTATAAAGACTGCTGCCGGGTCCCCCCGATTTGAAAAAATAAGGAAGGCGGCGGAATTCCCACATAGCCGCGTATAGAATTTTCGGATTCTGCGGATCGATCGACAAGTCCGCACAACCTGTTTTCTCATTCACGTAAAGTATTTTACTCCATGTTTTTCCGCCATCTGATGTTATGTAAACACCTCTTTCATCGCTGTCGGACCAGAGTTTGCCCAGAACACCGACAAAGACGATATTCGGGTCAGACGGATTGATAACGATCTTACTGATCCGTTCCGAGTTCGGTAATCCAACAAAGTCCCAGTTCTCGCCACCATCTGTAGTCTTGTAGACACCGGTTCCCACAGAGACGCTGTTTCTCACCCACGGCTCTCCGGTACCGATCCATACCGTATCCGGATGTGCCTGATCGATGGCGATGTTTCCAATTGCTTGAGTATGTTTGTCAAATATCGGTTTAAATGATGTTCCACCGTTGACCGATTTCCACACGCCGCCACTTGCCGCACCGACGTATATGATTCTCCGGTCATGATTTACAACGTCGATTGAAGCCACACGTCCGCTCATAACAGCCGGGCCGATATCACGCGCTTCGATGGCTCCAAAGGTCCGTGAATCTATTGTAATTTCTTCCTGAGACCATACGATACTATAAACCATTACGAGCATCACAATGAAGACGCAAAGTTGTCGTTGCATGTAATTCCCCTTTCAAACAATGTTGGTCTGTTGTTTACCTGGCTATTCTTTCGGTTTCTCTTTCTTTTCGACTTTGGGACGCACGAAGAGCGAATCCGGAACCGGCACATTCACCATCATGGTATCCATGAGCACTTGTTGGAAGCTTTTACCCTCTACTTTCCCTTCCGATGAAAAGGGCAATACTAAATCTCCGACCTTTTTATAACTTCCCATCGAATTCGTAATCTCAATTTCCTTACCTTGCGAGGGATATTTCCCCTTCTGCTGAATTTGAAGGTATGAATCTGCATCGATGTATATATGGCGGATCGTGGTGTCCTTCGTCGTGACCTTTATATGATACGCATCTGCTCCTTCAACTTCTTCCTTGCCGACGAGTTCGAGGATGTGACCTTTGGCTTTCCAGTCGATTAGAAAACCGTCCATATCGGCCTGTTCCTTTACACTCTTTAATTCCTCAGCTGGCATATCGATAGGATCTGTTGAACCGGTCATGGGATTGATCATCCATCCCTGAGTTCCGTCGTACACCTGAATAATTTTTTGTCCCTGCACCATTATTTCCGAACG
Organism: uncultured Chlorobiaceae bacterium; assembly: GCA_964353675.1. Lineage (GTDB taxonomy): Bacteria > Bacteroidota > Ignavibacteria > UBA10030 > SZUA-254 > CAYGXH01. Next base: position 3,300 of record CAYGXH010000238.1, on the reverse strand, counting down.
TATGAAGTTCGGCCGTTTCTGATAGATGCTGATCGGCAGTTCCATGCCCTGCATTATCATTTTCCCTTTGACAAAAGACGTCTGGACCGCTTTCAGTTTATCCAATCCGCCTTGAGCTTCGTAATTCTTTGCCAGAACTGATTCGAGCGTTTGGGCAGACACAAATGCCGCGAGACCGAAAAGGACGACAAGAATGAGTGAAAGGCGAGTGATATTTTTCATAAAAATCTCCTTATGGTTTGAGAATGACGATGGTTATTACTTTTTTCTTGAGAGCAGATAGTTACATATTGTACGAAAACAATTCCCCCATGTTACCTGCCTGACGATAATGTATATATATAGCGAAAATCTTAAGTTTTTAAGGAATTGGGGGGATGTTTCGACTGAAATGTACCGTTTATGTTTGTAAATGTAAAATCCTTGATGGAACACCCACCTGCTCAATCGCCAAGCGATTGATTCGGCAGGCAGGCCCGCCTGCATTCTGAAAATACTTCGGCGGGCAGGCAGATAACCAAGATCGGACAGATCGGCACAGGTAATAAACTGTGAGGATCTTATACAATTTCGTTTGTATCAGCTTCCCATCACTTAAAATTCGGGGGATTTGTACAATCCAATCGTGGATATTTCGGGATAATCGCGTGAGGAAAGAATTCGTAATCTGACTTTCTTAGCACCGACGGGTTCGAATCTAAGTAACCGCTTGTATCCGATTGTTGTACCCCTTACAATTTCATTCCACTGTCCGTCATGAAGAACTTCCAAAACAAATTCTTCAACACGCTGACCGTTGCGGAAATTTTCCTGGAGTAATAACCGATCAAAGATTCTGTCCCCTCTTAGATCAAGCTCTATGGATGTTGATGTGACGCCCGGGCCGGGTGTCCAATACGTTTCGTTTTCATTATCGATCATGGCTTCGGGTTTCCACCCGGCATCCGGATGCTGCACTTTTATCTCTGCTGATGATGCATAGTTCACCTTAAATGTTGAATCGATTATTTCTTTCATCTTTATTACATGCTCAACATCACGCTCATGAATCAGTCCGCGTTTATCGGGCGGGAAATTCAAGAGCAGTACCGAATTCCTCCCGATAGAACTGTAGTAAATATCCACAAGTTTTTCAGGACTCTTCACAAGAGTGTCCTCTGCCTGATGGTAAAACCAACCGGGGCGAATTGAGACATCGACCTCCGACGGATACCAGAGTAATCCGGCTGCATTTTTCAGTTTTTCCCTGCTACCAAGGTCTTCCACCTGCATATTATCGGTAGGTACAAACACACCGTGTCCCGCCGACTGCTGAGAACTTTTTGCAATTTCATCAAGTGTCGCTGCCGATGCGGGCAGAACGCTCCACTCTGTTTCTCTGCCATAGCCCGACTCGGTTCCGACCCATCTTACATCGGGCCCCATAATGGCGATGACTGCATCGGGCTGCAGTTCACGGATCAATGCATAATAGCCATGCCAATCGTATACCTGTTTTTTTCCGTTGGGACCTTCACCGCATGCACCATCGAACCATACCTCGGCAACTTCACCGTAATTTGTTAACAGCTCACGTAATTGATTCTTGAATAAAACATTATATTCATCCGTTCCATAGAGTGGTGAATTAATATCCCACGGGGAGAGATAAATCCCGAGCTTCAATTCATATTCCCTGCACGCCGCCGCAGCTTCGGCGATTAGATCGCCTTTTCCCCCTTTCCACGGACTATTTTTAACTGAGAATTCAGTATGCTTGGTTTGCCAATAGCAGAACCCGTCGTGGTGCTTCGCCAGCATTACCATCATCTTCCCGCCGATTGCTTTCACCGTTCTTGCCCACTGGCGTACATCCAGCTGGGATGGTTTGAATGCTGCAGGGGTATAATCCTTTTTACCCCATTCATTATCATAGAAAGTGTTAATCCCAAAATGGAAGAAGCAGGTAAGTTCAAGTTCTTGCCACGCGATCTGTCGCGAAGATGGTTTGACGTGGGCGGCTTTACGTACAACTGAATCCAGCGGGCCATCTTTCGAGAGATAGACAAAGTGTGAATTTTCCTGACATGGTAAGCTCCCATAGAGGAAAAGAGTAAAAAGAATCAGCAGGTAGAGTTTCATACGTTTATCTCAGATTTTATTTAATTAACACCTGGATATTAACTGCAGTATTTTATTTTCGCATTGACGATATCTCTTCTACTGCTTTGATAGCAGCATCGACATGTTCTTCCGTATTAAACGGACCGATGCTGAGGCGGACCGTGCCATGGATTTTATCGGTTCCGATTACCTCATGTACTTTCGGGGCACACTGCAGGCCCGTACGGCATGCAATGTTGTAATCAACGTCCATTATTGTGCCAACATCACCTGCTTCGAATCCCTTGATATTGAAGCTCACTACAGGATTATGGTTATCGGTACTTTCGGCGCAGTACATTATAATATTGCCGATACTCTGGATACCTTTGCGGAGTTTATCCCACAGCATCATCTCTTTTCTGTGGAGGTTTTCGATACCCTGTTCAAGCACCCATTTCAGGCCGGCGTTCAATCCTGCAACACCTACCAGGTTCAGCGTTCCGCACTCGAGACGGTACGGAAATTCTTCAAGATGTGTTAACTGGGCAGATCGTACGCCTGTGCCGCCGAATCGGGTGTGCTTCACTGGTACATTTTCCTGAACGTACGAACCCCCGATTCCGGTGGGCCCCATGAGGCATTTATGTCCGGTAAAGACCACTACATCGATTCCCATGGTTTTTATATCGATAGGAATTGCGCCTGCGCTTTGACTGCTGTCGAGTATGAACAAAATACCGGCTTCCCTGCAGATTTTTCCAAATTCTCCGATCGGCTGAACGGTTCCGATAACGTTAGAGCAATGATTTACTATTACCATCTTCGTATTCTTTCGGATTGCCTTGCGGATATCATCGGGGTGTACATAACCATGTCGATCAAATGGCACATGGGTCACGTCGATAATGCCGTTCATCTGAAGGTGATAGAGAGGTCTTAGGACTGAATTATGCTCCAGCATCGTGGTTACAACATGATCACCTTTTACTGCCAAACCTTGAATGATCATATTTAGCGAATCGCTCGCATTGTAACTGAACGTCAGTCTGTTCGGATCATCTCCATTGAAGAGATCCGTAAGCATTTTCCGCGTAGCAAAAACAACTTCTTCTGTTTCTTTCGCCGCATCAAATCCTGACCTTCCCGGATTGACGCCGTGCTTGCGATAAAAGGAGCTCATGTAATCATACACCACATCCGGTTTTGGGAACGTGG
>CAYGXH010000237.1:0-5198 GCA_964353675.1 uncultured Chlorobiaceae bacterium | reverse complement strand
TACGATACAACTGCAGTCATAATTACATTAGTTTTAATGGGAAGATTACTTGAATTAAAAGCAAAAAATAAGGCATCGGAAATGTTGCTCAAACTTCTTCAGTTAAACGTAAAAACGGCCCATGTGATTCGGGGCGGAGCGGAGACAGAAATACCTTCCGATAAGGTTATAATTGGTGATAAAATCATCGTAAAACCCGGAGAACGGATACCTGCGGACGGGATCATTTCTCAGGGAAATTCTGTTGTGGATGAATCCATGATCACGGGTGAAAGCAAACCGGTAGATAAGGAACCGGGGAATGAAGTAATCGGCGCAACTCTCAATATATCAGGTAGTTTTATATTTGAAGTAAAGAAAACCGGTAAGGATACTCTCTTTAACCAGATCGTACGACTCGTAGAAGAGGCTCAAGCTTCGAAAGCGCCTATACAGAAGCTGGTGGATAAAATCGCGGCAGTCTTCGTTCCGGTAGTTTTGGTATCTTCTATTATCACCTTTATGGCATGGTACTTCTTTACCCCTGAGTCGTCTCTGATAAAATCGATCTTTACAGCTGTTTCAGTGCTTATAGTCGCTTGTCCTTGCGCACTTGGTCTTGCTACGCCGACTGCCATTGTGGTTGGAACCGGAAAAGGAGCAGAGAACGGAATTATTTTTAAAAATTCACGCTTTTTTGAACAAGCACGTAAAATTGATACGTTGATTTTGGATAAAACCGGGACAATAACCACAGTACGCCTGAAGGTAAAAGAGATTCATACTTATCCTCCCTATACACGGGAAACGTTATTACGATATGCAGCTTCGGTAGAAAGATATTCTGAACATCTATTCGCAAAGGCAATTTTTTCGTTCGCCAATGAAGAACATATTTCCCTTACCAGCATTAGAGGTTTTAAAGCTTTTCCCGGTTCTGGGGCAGAAGCTGAAGTTGAAGGTAAACAAATTAAAATCGGCAATATTAAATGGTTATCTAAATCACTTAATGATAATTTACTATTTGAAAAAATTGAAGAAGATATACGACGACTCGGAGAGACCATCGTTGCAGTCTTGATAAATGGAGCGCCGGCAGGTTTGATATCTCTAGACGATAAAATTAGAGAGAACTCGAAAACCGCTATAGATGAGATAAAACAACTGGGGATCGAGCCAATTATGATGACGGGTGATGATAAATATTCAGCCGAGTCGACGGCTTGCTTGGTCGGGATATCTGAAATATACTACCGTGCATTACCGGCTGATAAAGTGAACAAAATTAAAGAATTACAGTCGAATGGGAGGATTGTTGCAATGGCAGGGGACGGTATTAATGATGCTCCCGCTATTACGGTCGCTGATATAGGGATTGCTATGGGTACCGGTACTGATATAGCTGCGGAAGCGGGTGACGTGGTGATAATTAAGGGTGGATTGGAAAGTATAAGCAGGGCGATTATACTTTCAAGAAAAACATTTAAAACATTACGCCAAAATCTTTTTTGGGCATTTATTTACAATATTGTATTAATACCTGCGGCTGCATTCGGTTACGTGGACCCCATGTTCGCCGCAGGCGCCATGGCGTTCAGTTCAGTTTCGGTCGTTGCGAACTCCCTCCGCCTCCGCAAATAAGGGTGTTGATTTCCGATTTCTGACTAAGTATTATGCTATGAAGAAATCGGAAATCTGGCTCTGTTTGACTATGTTCAAATTTCCGATTTCCTTTTCCAACAAACTCAAATTTCCGATTTCAACTTTGCAGAAACATGGTCAGAAATCGGAAATTGTCATTTCAGGGAATAACCGGCCGAGAAGAATCCCACCCAATGTTTCAGTGAAAATGGAGCCGTAATCCCCATCCCATGATCATGTATCGGTAAAACACCCTCGCTGTATGTATCCGAGTACCGTAGTAATTCCCCCCAAATTTCCCTCTTACTCATGCGTTCAGCCACTTTCTTTACTGTGAGAAGACCCATCGGAATTGAAAACTTCCCGCACCATACAACATTTTTCATCTCCTGCATGAAAAAATCGATTTTTTTATCGTTGATTTCCGAGATTAATCCTTCCTTGATCAGCCGTATATCATTATTTATTCCGATCCTATGCGCCATAGAATCTTCACCAAATGGGATATTGTTAAAATCGTTGCCGTAATGATTTGCGTCTGCTGATATCAGGAAAAATATATCATCTCCTAATCGGAGATTGTTCGCCCTGATGTATCCTAAAATCACTTCAGCGAGTGCGGATGATACATCGTTTACCCGGGAAAACGGCATCGCCGTTACCATTACCGGTGTAATCCTGACTTCCGGATTAAAATACTGTAAAAACGGCAACATTCCCTCAATGGAGTGCTCAAGTTCATGTGCCCGGTTACTGATGCAGTAGTATGTGGTATCCAAATTTTTTATAATGTATTCCCGCAGACCCGAAATCTGGATCGGTTTCCCCAATCCCCTCCAGGCAGAATAATCATCTAAAATCAGCACATTTTGCGGATCCCCAATCTCCTTTCTAACAGTTGCATGCGTCACCCCGAATATGACGACTTCTTTCGTTTTAATTCGCCGGAAGAGCGGATAATAGACTCTTGCCGCGTAAAGATAATCATCATGAGGTGAAATTCCTGCTATAAACTGGCTAGCTTCCGAGGCTATAGAGTCTTCGCGGAAGCGCTCTATGATACGGTCCATTTGAGGTAAAGACCAGCCGTATCCGATATCGTCCTTAATACTCCGGATCTCCTGAGAAAATCCCATTACCGAAGGAAGCAATAATAAAAACGTTGCAATTGATATAAATTTCATCATATTTACCTCAAAATAGACACGATACAAATTAATATTTTTTTAAGAAAAATGGAACGAACTATTGATTTTATTGTTATAATAATTATTATATTTGGTTAATAATGTATGACGGAAGCTGGATGAGACGACGGATAAGAATTAGTGAAGAATTAAAACGCGAAAAAGAGCTATTTTGTACTGAATGCGGCGAAAAACTTGAGAACTTCTGCTTTTCTAAAGAAGTATCTGACCTTGATTCCCTCCATTCTCACCACGAAACCTGCAAACGAAAAAACAAATTCAAAGGCGATTCCTGTGCCCGTCTGTTCATCGCTCGACCGTTTGATCCATCATCTCTCGACGAAACATAGAATTAAGATTAACTCTTACCCAGCCAAGCTACTCGTTAATTAGTACTTAGGGATAATTCCTAAATTAAAAAATGCAAACGAGTATATATCGGCTGTTTCTTCAATAATTTTTGTTGTTGGTTTCCCCCCACCATGTCCTGCCTTCGTTTCAATTCTAATCAATGTGGGATTAGTTCCTTTATTTTTTTCCTGCAGGGTAGCAATATACTTAAACGAATGGGCTGGGACGACACGATCATCATGGTCTGCTGTCGTTACCAGCACTGCCGGGTAGTCGGTGCTTTCTGTAAGATTATGAATCGGTGAGTATGAATAAAGATTCCGGAAATCAACAGAATCATCGCTCGAGCCATACTCAGAAACCCATGCCCATCCTATAGTAAATTTGTGGAACCTCAACATATCCATAACACCCACCCGGGGAAAAGCCACACGGAAAAGATCGGGACGTTGATTAACCACGGTACCGATTAGCAAGCCGCCATTGGATGTACCGCTAATGACAATTTTTTGCGGGGATGTATATTTTTCATTAATAAGAAATTCTGCTGCAGCAATAAAATCGTCAAAAACATTCTGCTTCTTTAATTTCATTCCGGACTCATGCCACTCTTCACCGTATTCACTACCTCCGCGGAGGTTTACCGATGCGTAAATACCGCCCTGCTCGAGCCAAATAAGACGTGAAACACTGAACTGTGGAAGCATAATATCATTAAATCCACCGTAACCATAGATGAAAACAGGATTTGAACCGTCTAATTTTATGCCCTTTCTATGAACAATGAACATTGGAATTTTTGTGCCGTCCTTGCTGGAAAAGAAGACTTGTTTGGTTTCGTACTGATCAGCGGCAAAGTCGATCTCCGCTTTCCTGAACAGCGAGGACTCTCCGGATCCAATTTCATATTTGTAAATATTTGATGGAGTCGTGAAAGATGTCATTGTATAGAATACGAAGGAATCATCTTCCTTTCCGCCAAATCCGGACACTGTCCCGATCTCAGGAAGCTCAATCACGCGCTCCATATCACCATCGGTACCATAAAGGTAAACATGCGGAACGACATCTTTTAGGTAGGTAAGAAATAGCTTTCCTCCTGCCGACCTGACACTGCTGAGATTCTCATTCTTCTCGGGTACGAGTGTCTTCCAGTTATTTTCCCCAGGTTTGTTGAGATCAATAAGTATCAGACGGCCCTTTGGCGCGCCACGGTCGGTATATGCAATAATGGAATTCCCGACGTTTGTTACTGGATTAATATTATCCTCAAAGGTTTCGATAATTGGCTTGAAGTTTCCTTTTATGGAGGTTATAGGCCTGCAGTACAGGGCGCTTCCTTTAGATCCTTTCTGAAATACACTTAGGTATGCGATAGTTTTATCTTCGCTCAAACCGATGTTGAGCAGGCGGAGAGGATGGACCGGATCCTGATAAACGAGGATGTCGTCACTTTGGGATGTACCCAGTTTGTGATAATAGATTTTATGGTTTTCATTACGATCGCTGTAGGCTTTTGCAGTATCCTGCGGGGCATCATAGCGGCTGTAAAAAAAGCCGTTTTTGTACCAGTCGGGTCCCGAAAATTTTACCCATGAAATTTCATCCGTAAGCTTCTTCTTCGTTTCAACATTCATAACATAAATCTTCGACCAGTCTGATCCGCTCTGCGATACACTGTACGCAACGTATTTTCCATCTGCCGAAAAATTCAGGCCGGAAAGTGAGACCGTGCCATCAACTGAGAATGTGTTTGGGTCAAGAAAGACCTCCGCCGCAGAATCGATACCGCCCTGTTTATAGATTACCCACTGGTTTTGCAGTCCATCATTTTTCGAAAAGTAGTAGTTATTCCCTTCTCTCCAGGGCGCTGAGTACTTCGGGTAGTCCCATATTTTCGTCAAACGTTGCTTTACCTGCTCCCTGAAAGGGATCTTATCAAGGTATCCGAATGTCAGTTTATTCTGCTCTCCGACCCATTCGGAAACTTCCCGCGCCGTATCATTTTCGAGCCACCGGTATGGATCCTGAACATCGACA
>CAYGXH010000236.1:0-5267 GCA_964353675.1 uncultured Chlorobiaceae bacterium | reverse complement strand
ATAAAGAGGATTTGAACTCTTCCAGTACGTCATCGCGCTGTCGGCGGATCTTGAGATATCATGAACGGTCATTTCGTCGAACATGCTTTCATTATTTTCATAAACAAGTTCTCCGAAGCCGGGCGGTGTTTTACCCAATTGACTTGCAGCGATATTTACCTTGAGGACTACTAGCTCCGCAAAAAGACGATTTGATGTTTTTTTCGGATCGAACACCTTCAGCTCACCTTTCAGTACCTTGCGTTTCAGATCACCGGGACCGCCTGTAGAATCAAAACCGCGACCGATCTCATCGTGCTCAAAATCTTTGTTCTTCAAAGTTTTCTGGATTTTAGTCCAGTTCTTTCCTATTTTTTTCTTCGGATCCCATCCACGCACCACAACCCATGCACGGATAGCAGCAGAATCCTTGATCGGTTTCCACTTACCCGGACCCACCATTTGGATGTGTGAAATGCCTACCCTCAGTCCGCCGGCAGAATCGCTCTCGGTTGCACCAGGCTGAAATCCGCCCTGGCCGACCACTTCTTCCAGTAAATTCGACCAATTTGGGCGCAAACCTTTTTCCCGCTTGGCAGGTTTGAGGAACTTTCCTTTACTGTCAGTTTCGATCAGCGAATCCAACGTAACGGATACAAATAAATCCGGAGCTGTTAAAATTGTAATCGGACTTACCAAACTAGCAGACCCCTCAGGATTTGTCACTGTTAAATATCTTTCTCCATCAATATCAAGCGGGAGAACTACAATTAACTCGGAATCAGACGGAGCTACAAAACTTGCAACAGAATTGCATGGATTGCAGATATCCACAGAGGTTGTGGTATTTAGCATTCGTCCTTGTAGAGAGAACGGTCCACCTTTAAGCAGGCGTGTTTTCGATATACTTTCTATGAATGGCGGTCTCACAACCGATGAAGAAGATCCGGTAACTACTATATCCCGGACACCATCGCCATCGAGATCACAAACTGCCACACCATTATCGGATACAGCATAATCAAGCATCGACAGCATTTTTCTTTCAAAACTTACTGTTGTATCTGGTAAAGTTGTTCTGTTATAAAAAACTGTCCACTCTATTTTTTGATATGTAAAATCAGAAATAGTTTTTGCAGATTTGGCAGATATAAAATGAGCACCCGGTTCGTCGATTGCTATATCAGGATGACCATCACCGTCGAGATCTTCGACGACAAGATGCATCCGCTTCCCGGTCGGAAGTCCGCTCGCATGGTCTCGCGGTGATAACACACGGAAGGTCCCATCACCTTTATCCAAACAAACCGTAACAACGCTTGAATCATCGTCAAGAATAACAGCATCGGTTAATCCATCGCCATTCATATCACGGCATGCAAGTGAGCGTCTTGTAGGGGATTCGCGCAAAGCCGCGCTGCTGACTAAAGATAGTGATCCACCGGCGCCGCCACCACTTCCATAACTATAAACATCAAGGGAAGCATTACTAAGCAAGAAAATATCAAAGAACGGCAAGCATGGTGATGGACATTTAGATCTAGAAACAAGAACCAGATCTGATTTTGCCATATAATGATCGTATCCCTTTTTCAATAAGAAGAAATCTGTTTCTGATAACGGATTGGTAATAACCACAAGAGTATCTTCCGTTATACCCTGCATAGCAAATACAATGTCAGCTTTACCGTCGCCATCGATATCTTTCATTTCAGATGCCAAAGTGCGCAAACGGAAATTTGCAGGCAACCATTTTTTCTGAATTTTTGTGGGACTCTCACGGAACATTCCCGGTCGTGATGAATCACCGAATAAAAGCACGAAATTCGTAGTTCCTTTACTCGCTGAGCTTAAAGCTACGCAAACATCTAAACGTCCGTCGCCGTCAAGATCACCGACTGATAAACCATCACAATCTTCATCTTCATCAATGAAAAATGAGGTAACCATCGGTCCGGAAGTTGCCATCGATTTCAAGGAACCGCCAGTATCACTGCGTTTCAGGAGACTAACATGTCCGGATTTTTTATGCTTACTCAGGAGAATTATATCGTCTTTACCATCTCCATCCACATCACCACCCGCAACAAATCGAACTTGTAATTGATCAAGTTGTGGCGGTGCATATACGATCGTTGGGGATACTGTGAACGACTTTAGCGTTACACATGCACCTGATGGGCATGTCAAGGATACTCTATCGAAAACATGGGGTACCGTAAAAGCACGTGCAGCCAGGGGAACGGTAACCAGCAACCTCGTTGGACTTTCCCGTATAAACGTTGCATCGAAATCGCCTATTTGTACTGAAGATGCTTCCTCAAGATTATCGCCTTCTATCGTTACAAGTGCACCCACAGGGCTGATATCGGGCGAGATGCTCAATACAAGCGGCGGACTGATTGTAGTAGATCGGCAGCTTGCGAATGTAAAATCACAATCATCGTCAGTGTCGAACTTACCCACTGCGAATAATTTATCTCTTCCATCGTCATCACAATCATCCATATTCAGTCTCGCTGAAATTATTGCTCCGCCGGGTAATGCGCCACCGAGCAACAAAACACTTACCGTTTGATCTACCTCTCCACTCGGACAAATTATATCAAGATCACCATCACCGTCAACATCAGCCAACTTTATTGGTTTATATTGACGCCTGCCTGTTGCCATGCCGGAGCCGGCTTCGCGCGCGGTTAAAACTCTACCGGCAGAAAGTGGATCACCAAAGAATACATTAATAATACCGGAATCGCTTCTCAACGCAACAACATCAGGATGACCATCGTCATCAAGATCGCCAACTGCTACAGCCGAATACGGATGTGTATCATCAACCGTCTGCGTCCGAAGGAATTCAAAATCTGTTTGGTTATTCTGGAAGATACAAACGCCATTTTCAGTTGCAACTACAATATCATCGTCGCTGTCATTGTCTAAGTCATCAAATGCGAATCCGTTGATTCGTCCGACAGTGAAATTTGTGCTGATCCGTGACGGAGTTGCATCTATTCGACTAATATTTCTCATGACATCAAATCGTGGGGGTTGTCCCTCACCCGCTTCGTATGCACAGACGACATCCAACGAATCGTCATTTGATAATTGGGTAAGGTCTGCGTCGAGTAGCACGCGACCTTGTTGAAGCAGTACTCTGCGGTAATTTTTCAAAGTTCCGCGATTTGATGGATCGTTTTCGAAAACAGCTAAAACCTTCTCACCGAATGTTGCCCCCTGAGTCTGTTTTGGTACTGTTACGTTGAGTGCCACGTAATCAACTATACCATCATCATCACAGTCGGCATCGAGCAATCCTGTAAATGTTGTATCCAAATCCAGATCCGGAAAAGAGATTACCGATGACACTCTCTGAGAGCCGTCATCATACCGTTTGAGAAGCGTGACATGTCCTTTAAAATCTTTTTTCCCGAGTACCATGATCTCGTCTTTTCCATCGCCATCCAGATCCCCGGTTGTAACATCCAGCGCGCGTAAGTCGCTAATATTTGGGAGATACGATACCACATTAGGTAATATCGTGAATTCCGGTCCCGGAGGTAAGGATGATAAATCACCAACCGTTATACTAAAAGAAAATGTGCCACCAGCTACAGGTCCGGTAGCAGGAGGAATAACAGCTTTCAATTCTGTTACTGATGATACTTTTACGATCGGAGTATTATCGCCGAGCGTAACGAGATTATTTGAAGGAATATCGGAAAATCCCGATCCCGTAATCGTAACAATCGTGCCAACCGGTCCTGAACTCGGTGAAATGGATGTAATCACCGGTCTTGGTGAGGGTGTGGCATTCGTTAATTCAAAATGCATTGGCCTTGTTGCAGGCGACCATGTAGTTCCGCCATCTAAGCTAATTTCTGTGAAAATATCGAAGAAACTGCTTACTTGAAATTTCCCGTCAGACATAAGCGTGGGAGATACTCTTCCCGTAGATGCTTTTGTCGGACTCTCCCGAAGCATGACTGAAGCTGAACTACCGCTGGGTACCTCAACCTGATACATTTCAGTATCGTAATAACTGCTGACACCATCGTCATGAACTTTAATTGCAAAACACCAAATCTTTTGAACATTACTACTCGGACTCCATGTTGATCCATCTAATGAAACTTCTGTGAATATATCGAAGAATGAACTGATAGAACTACGGACACCAAGTTCTGTATTAGGCATCGGTTCGTTGATGCCGATACGACGAAGTTCCATGTTTCTAATCATCGCGCCGTTTTCGAATGTTGTTACTCCGTAGCTTGGCGGAGTGAAATCCATTCCGTCGGGTGGGAAATTATTTGAAGCAACCGAAACGCTCGGCGGTGAACTGCTGAAATCTAAACAGACCGCTTCCGTTGCTGGTGCCCACGAGGATCCGCCATCTAAGCTGATTTCAGTAAACACATCGAAGAAACTACTTATCATGAAACCTGCTGCCGCATTGGGTCCCGGTTTTATCCTTAAGCGACCCGTGGAAGCTCTTGTTGGACTTTCACGAAGCATCACACCCGGAGGAAGTGTACCGCCGGAGATATTTAATTGTAGCATCTCAGTGTCGAAAATTCTGTCACTGCTAAGATCAGCAACATGTGAAAGACGAATTTGCATTTCGCCGGTTGCAGAATAATCATTTAGCGTAACTCCACCATCGAGCGATAAACTGACCTTTGTGAAATTTAAACTAACCGTTTCATCCGATGATGCCCCAAGTACCGGTAACTGTAAAGATGATAACTGAGTAGAGATTAATACATTCCATTTTGTTGGATTGAAAGCACCTGTTGTACTTCCTGCGGCTGAGGAAAATTGACCTTCGGGTGGGAAATTATCAGACGAGAAGATATGTGCCGGTGCATCATTATGTAACTTCACTCGCGAAGGAGCTGCAGAACGTGTCCACGTGGTTCCTCCGTCCAAACTAATCTCTGTAAAAATATCAAAGAAACTGCTGATTCTGTAAGATGCATCAGCCACTCTTTTTATTTTTGTAGTGCCGGTTGATGAGAGTGTCGGACTTTCTCTAAGCATTAAGCCGCCTAGTGATGAACCGCCGACCTCCATCGAAAGCATTTCCGTGCTGAAGGTTCGTTCATCGGATGTGGCCGATGAATATTGTGCGTTGAACGACAATGCACCGGGCACATCGTAAGTTGTCCACGTGGTACCATCATCTGTTGATACAGACAATATGTAACTTAAGTCCACAGAATATGTCGTCGACATACCGGCTTCTGGTGGTGCCCCCTGCTGCCGCCCATTGTGAATCGCATGAATCC
>CAYGXH010000235.1:0-5285 GCA_964353675.1 uncultured Chlorobiaceae bacterium | reverse complement strand
ATCGCTGCAGAATCCCCAAGATGGCGCGTCGAACATGCACAGATTCTCCTTCCCGAAGATATCGGCAGATTTAAAAAACTCGGAGTTCTGCCGAGCATGCAGCCTACCCATGCGACATCCGATATGGATTGGGTCGAGGCGAGAATAGGTCCGGAGCGCGCAAAAGGTGCATATGCATGGCGTTCAATCCTTGAAACTGGATCGATCATTTCCGGGGGTTCCGATTTTCCGGTGGAATTCGTCAATCCTCTTTTGGGAATCTACGCTGCCATAACGCGGCAAGATCGCAATGAAACACCCCCGCAGGGTTGGTACGCAGAGCAGAAAATGAGCCGCGAAGAGGCGCTCAGGGCTTTTACACGATGGCCGGCATACGCTGCATTCCAGGAGAAAGAAAAAGGTACATTGGAAATCGGTAAATGGGCTGATTTGACAATTCTGTCGAAAGATATCATAAAAATCCCTCCCGGAGAAATCCTTACTACGGAGGTTGAACTTACAATCGTCGGAGGTAAAGTGGTGTACGGTAAAAAACCGGTCGGCCAGTAAATTAATCTGCAATCATATATGTTAGAAATTCCTCATACACTCTTTACTCCCGGTCCGACAAAAGTTCCGGATGCTGTACTGCAGGCGATCGCCAGACCCCCGCTCCATCATCACAGTGATGAATTCAGGGAAATGATGGCCCGTGTAAGCGGCCACCTCCAATATCTTTTTCAAACAACCGGACCGGTTCTCATCCTGACATGCTCCGGAACAGGAGCGATGGAAGCGACCTTTGTGAACTTATTTTCCTCCGGAGAACGTGTTCTGGTTATAAGCAATGGTAAATTCAGCGATCGCTGGGTTCAGATGCCGGGTACGTTCGGATTAGACGTCGTTGAAATCAAACTCGATTGGGGAAAATCTCCGACTCCCTCTCTGATGCGCGATGTTCTTCTCGCTCACAACGATGTTAGGGCGGTATATTTGACTCATTGTGAAACTTCAACCGGCGCCACGACTGATATAAGGACACTCTCGAAGATAGTTCACGATAACTCTGATGCACTGGTTTGTGTGGATGGCGTGAGCTCGGTTGGTGCCCTTGAATTTAATTTTGACGCCTGGGGGATCGATGTTGCTGTGACGGCTTCACAAAAGGCGCTGATGTGTCCGCCTGGACTCGCTTGTGTTGCGCTGAGCGACCGCGCCCTCAGGAAAATCAAATCATCAGGACTACCAAAATATTATCTCAATCTGAGCGAAGCTCTCCGTGCTCATGAAAATGGATCTACTCCATGGACTCCGGCAGTATCGCTTGTAGCCGGCCTTGATGCAGCACTCGCGATGATCCGTAATGAGGAAATCTCGAATGTGTGGAATCGTCATCGGACAATCGGCACGATCACCCGCCAGGGAATAGTACAAGCGGGTTTTAAAATATTTCCTGAATATCCTTCCGATTCGGTGACTGTGATATCCGTTCCTCCGTCTGTCTCAATAAATGATTTCCTAAACAAATTGAAAAAGGAGAAGAGGATGATTCTCGGCAGGGGGCAGGGTGAATTCAAAGATAAACTCATTCGCGTAGGACATATGGGGTATTATTTCAGAGAAGATATAAATGCTCTCCTAAATGCCATCCAAGCAGTACTTTCAGGATAAACGTCCATTGATGCCCGGGCGCCACAATTACGGAATATGTTTTGTAAGGTGAATCGCACACACATATTTGGAGGCTGCGTAATCCGGTCGGAAGAAACGCGACTAAAGAATGAGTATATTATTCATATGAGAGTATATTCCATAATAATCATTTGGTTTTACCTGAGTTCCGTGTCGTGGTGTCAGCCTGTTCAGCAACACGATCTAACGATTGATTCATCATTCACATCGATATCCCTCGGCAAGTGGTTTCAGGATCCCGTTGCAATTTCCGTTGATCCACTGGGACGAATATACGTACTCGATCGCGGACGCAATACATTGCAGGTAATTACAATAAAGGATACGACAGTTACAACCGGTGAGAGTCATTCCTGGCGGGACAATGCGATAAATCAGTTCCAGGATATCATATCGCCAAACGGTTTGGATATCTACGTAGCGGATTATGGTTCTAACCGTATTCACCGCTTCGACAGGGACCTTAATTTGATTTCATCTATTCCCCAAACTGACGTTCAGGCATCCATGGAGAAAATATTCGGCTTCCCTTCCAGTATTGCTATTGATCGCTTCGGATATCTCTACATCATCGATAAAGAAAATATGAATATCCGGAAAATTGGCTTGAATAACCAGATCGATCGGACATTCGGCGGTCATGACGCAGGTCTCGGAAGGCTGAATGATCCTCACACTATACGGATATCTAATAAAAATGACTTAATATATGTATCTGATTTAAACAGAATTGTTGTTTTTGATATATATGGTAATTATATTACAACCAAATCTATTCCGGGCCCCGGCAAACCGTTTACCGTTGAGGGGGGATTATTCATGATGGCAGAAAGCTGTACGGTATCCGTGATGGATAACGATGGAATATTCCGGGGGAAAATCGCGCCTCCGGTTCTTAGAACCGGCAAAATATGCGATAGGATTATAGATTTAGAAATCAACCAGGGAGTGCTCTACTTACTCACCAAACAGTATCTGATTCTTTCAGAGATCAGATATTGATAGTATAATGGTGATTAATTCACAATACCAAAACAACCACAAACATCTTAAACGTAAAGGAGAACTTTTATGGCAGGCAAAAGTTTGAACAAGGTCTTACTCATCGGACATCTCGGGAAAGATCCGGAGATGAGTTACACAGCATCGGGAGTCGCCATAGCAAAATTTTCGATGGCAACCGGCGAGCGCTGGAAGGATGATAGCGGAAACCTGCAGGAGAAAACAGAATGGCATAATATCGTTGCATGGCGCAAACTTGCAGAAATATGCGGGCAGTATCTCAAAAAAGGGAGTAAGGTTTATATTGAAGGAAAATTGCAGACCAGATCGTGGGATGATAAGAATACCGGCGTTAAAAGATACGCAACGGAGATTGTAGCCGATGATCTCATCATGCTCGATTCGCGTGCCTCGTCTGGTACGGCTCCGGAAACGGAACGCGCACAGGAACAACCCGGGCCGGAGAAGGATGATCTGCCATTTTAACGTTTAAAGAACCGGATTAATCCCTTCCGACATCATATGACTTCCGCATCCAGATTTATCCTAACCCTTGTTGTTGTAGTTAATCTTTACTCAGCGGTTTATCCGGCTTCAAGCAAGCCGGTCCGCAGTCGGAATGGTATGGTCGTCTCGGCGCACCGTATTGCATCGGAGATAGGCGTTTCCATCCTTCAAAAGGGCGGAAATGCGGTCGATGCCGCAGTTGCGGTGGGTTTTGCTCTTGCTGTTGTTTTTCCTGAGGCAGGTAACATCGGCGGCGGCGGATTTCTCCTCTATCGTGCCGCCGATGGGGAAGCATTTTGTCTGGATTTCAGGGAAAAAGCACCCAAATCGGCCTGGAGTGATATGTATATTGATACTGCAGGTAATGTCATGCGTGACATCGTAAGAGGCCATAGATCTGCAGGTGTCCCTGGCACGGTAGCCGGACTTATTGAAGCTCTTCACAAATATGGTACGATGGATTTGGAGGATGTCATTCAACCTGCTATCGAAACAGCTTACAGCGGATTCGTAGTAGACCGTAACCTCGATGCAAACTTACATGACTATGAGACGGATCTCCGGGAATTTGAATCGACGGTAAAAGTATTTACAAGAAACGGGGATCTCTTTCGCGAGGGGGATACGCTCCGTCTTCCAGAGCTAGCAGCTGTACTTGAACGCATCCGCGATACCGACGGACGAGATTTTTATATCGGGACGACGGCAAATCTTATAATCGACGAGATGAAAAGAGGAGGAGGATTCATCACTAAGGATGAGCTTGCCAGCTATGAGGTGATAGAACGATCTCCGCTCAAGGGCTTGTACCGCGGCTATGAAGTGTATTCAATTCCGCCTCCAAGCTCCGGCGGTATCTGCCTAATCGGACTCCTCAACATACTGGAAGGGTTTGATCTTAAATCTATGGGATTCCATTCTTCTTCTGCCGTTCACACGATGGCGGAAGCTATGAAATTCGTCTATGCCGATCGTGCGTATTATCTGGGCGATCCGGCCTTTACCGAGATCCCGACGGATTTACTACTGTCGGAGGAGTACGCAACGGAGCGACGGATCAAAATTGATTCGCTCGCGGCCCGCCCGTCATCAGAAATACGACCTGAACTCTTAATGAAAGATAAACCGAATACAACCCATTATTCTGTTGTAGATGGAGATGGGAATAGCGTAGCAGTTACATATACCGTGAACGATCTCTTCGGGAGTCAGGTAATTGTGGATGGGGCAGGATTTTTTTTAAATAACGAGATGGATGACTTCAGCGCACAACCGGGCGTTCCCAACAGCTATGGTTTGATTGGCGGTGTAGCGAATTCCATAGAACCGGAAAAAAGGCCACTCAGCTCAATGAGCCCGACGATAGTAGTCAAGAACGATAAACCGTTTTTAGTTCTGGGCGGACGAGGAGGCTCGCGTATAATTACAGGCGTTTTGCAGGTAATCGTGAACGTCATCGATTTTGGGATGAACATCCAGGAGGCTGTTGATATGCCCCGCTTTCATCACCAATGGTATCCTGATGAAATAATCATCGAAAGGTACGGTTTACCCGCCGATGTATTGAATAACCTTACATTACGCAAACATTCCCTGAGAATAACAGATTCGTCATGCGGTGAAGTGGAAGCAATACATCTGGATAATAATACCGGATGGATATATGGCGGTCCAGATCCACGTGAGGGAGCTTCGGCCGTTGGGTACTAGCGTCTGACTTGACTAATATTTTATTAATCAGTAAATTGTGACGGTATTGTAGGATTATTTTTAGTTATTACCTCGCGTTCTTTGGAATATACATATTGGAGATCGTGAAAGTTTGTTCCACGATCAGGGAATTCCGTGAAAGTCGGAAGCTGCCCCGCAACTGTAATCTGATATTTAAAGAATACGCCTCTGTCATAATGTCACTGCCAGTCATATGCATGGCGGGAAGACGATTTGAGGTTCAGAAAGCCAGGAGACCGGCCAACATCGTTCGTATAAAAACCTTCGTGGGAAGATATCTAAGTTATTCAAATACAATGTATTGCCCTGACCTTCTCATGTTGAAGATCAGGGCTTTTTTTATCATTTTTCCGGATAAGATTTACGAGTGAAAT
>CAYGXH010000234.1:0-5305 GCA_964353675.1 uncultured Chlorobiaceae bacterium | reverse complement strand
TGCCTGCATCATATCACCCTGCGCGGGGAGGGTTGGAAGTCCGGTCGAAGGACCCGCTCGCTGGACATCGACAAAGACGCATGGAGTTTCTGTCATCGCTGCCAGGCCAATGTGTTCCATCATAAGAGAGAAACCCGGTCCGGAAGTGACAGTCATAGCTTTCTTCCCTGCCCATACCGCTCCCTGGATGGCGATTGAAGAAGCAATTTCGTCTTCCATCTGAATGAACATGCCGCCAATCAGCGGAAACCTGTCCGCACAGCGCTCCACAACTTCAGTGGAAGGCGTGATAGGATAACCTGCGACAAATCTGCATCCGGCAGCTATTGCCCCTTCAGCACAGGCATGGTCACCGTCTAAAAATATTGCGCCTGTTAATACACCTTTTGGATCTGCTTTCATGTATCCCTCTTACTTCTTCTTTTTCTTGAACATGAAACCGTAAATTGCAAAATCCGGACAGAGCAGTCCGCACATGTTGCAGCCGTTGCACTTCTCGCTCGCAACGAGCACCGGCGGATGATACCCTTTGGCATTGTACTGATCGGAAAGTTTCAGAGCATCCGTCGGGCAAAACTCCACGCAGAATCCGCATCCCTTACACCTCTCGACGCTGATGACGACCGATCCTAGACTTTTCTTCTTTTGTTCAGTTTCAACCATTGGTTACCTTAAAGGATGAAGTAAAATGAAGTACTGTTATCCTTTGAAGTATCACATACTAAGCCAAATTGGAAAATCGAATTACCTCATTTTTTCATTGAATTCGCATTATTGTATGTCAAGAGTGAAAAACATACTAACCGTATTTATTACTTTTGAAAATCTTGTTGACCGGCTACCGCATGATTCTACAGCCAGAGTAAAATGACGAACATCGATACACCGATGATCGACATTATGATATCTGCGGGAAGTAGATAATTACTTACGGCGTATTGTGAACCACCTAAATAAAAAAGCAGAAGTGGGATGATAATAACGGCGACTGCATTAGTTAGTGCAATCCTCCGTGCCCAGTGATGACCTGATCTGACTCCTGCCGCACTGTACATTGTACTCACACCGAAAGGAATGATAATGATACCGATGAACTGACTCAGGAGAATATCGGGTGAGAGGGATCGCAGTGCCTCACCGGACAACTGACTGTTCAGCCACATACCGACAAGGGGTGTGTCGAACAGGTGTATCAGCGCGACAACACACAAAAGTGCTCCATCGATCAGCAGAACTCTCGACGCAATGTGGTTTTTATTCAATCTTCACTCTCTTCAAAATCCACTGAGATACGGTATCGAGCACACCGGGAGCAAATTCCTTCGCTAATGATACATACTCCATAGGGCTACCTGTCTCGGCTCTCTGGAACAGGTGATTGGTTTTAGGAAATGTGTGTACAGTGTAATCCTTGTTCTTCCCGAGTTCGAGGGCTGTCCGCATCCTGTTGCCATTAAGAATCGGATCGACTTGCATATCAAGTTCGCCAAAGAGCGCCAATACCGGACACTTGACTTTTGTTAGATCCCTGGCGGGATTATAATCAATGAAAAATTTGAACCATGGGCTTCGAGCCATCTTAAGAATTGCATCAACCTGTGTCTCGGCATATTTGTTCGCATCTGCTATTGATTTCCGTTGATCCTCAGGCATTTTTTCTATCTGAGCGATTGTCTTTTTCAGAATTGTGTCACGAATATCGTTCCATCCGGAATCGGTCCTCACCGCCTCATACACACGGTTCTGCAGGATAAGCGATCCCGTGATTTCTTCATCCTGCACGCCGCTCAGTCGACTGAGCACTTCGATCTGTTTCAAAATTATCGAATCTCCCGATACACCGGTTCCAGCCTTCAGGACAATAAAGGCAACATCATGTTGTTCAGCTGCAAGCATAACAGCAATTGTGGCGCCTTCACTGTGGCCGCACAAACCTATGTTATATGGATTGATATCTTTCCGTCCTTTCAGGTAATTCATCTGTGCAAGGACATCGAGCATAAATTCTTTTCCTGTAGCGCCTTCAGAGGTTCCGGTGGATTTCCCCACTCCCCTGTCGTCGCAACGGAGGACGGCAATTCCATTTTGCGTAAGATGCTCTGCAAGTATCCGGAATGGTTTAAATCCAAAGATTTCCTCATCGCGATTCTGAGCGCCGCTGCCGGTTATCAGAATTACTGCCGGAAATGGTCCGCCTGATTTCGGCAGTGTCAGAGTACCACCCAGAGTATCTTTTCCATGCTGAATGATTATTTCTTCCTCATTATAAAGATCTACCTTTATGTCCACAGGATGACCGAGATTGAAAGAAGTTTTTGTCAGGTGGAACGTACCCTTCATACCGGACTGGGAAAAATCTCCGCGGATGGTATCAACTGTCAGGATTCCATCGAATATAGCTAGACCAGGACCTGCGGCAAGCTCGAAATGTATTTTATCCCCAATTATCTGTATGTTTTTCAACGGCAATCCGAAGGCGTTCTGCTGGGGAATGTCGATTGTCCCACCGAGAGAATCTGCTGTTCTCCTGAAATCTGTTTTAATACTCAGATCCGTTCCCACGATCGTAATGGCGCCTTCCCAGTGACCGCTCAAGTCCGACTGAGTTTTTGCACTGGAATAAAAGAGAATGAAAATATTTATTAGTATAAGTATATGGCGTAATTTGAACACAACGTATTCCTTTCCCTCTATGTCACTCCACAATATGAAATCCCAATCCCCCGAAGCGCTATACTTCTATGGAAGCCGTTCCAGGATATTTTTTGCCATCTTGAGGAGTTTCTCTTTGTAAATCAATCCGCCCCTCATACTGATATGATCATCCCATATAATCTCGCCGGTTCTGGAATCCACAATATAGAAAAGCATCGTCACCTGCGTGATGTTTTCGTAGGAAACTTTTTCATAAGGATTTGTTTTCGGATTCCGAAGTTGTCCGTATTGCTGAGAAGCGTGTACGCTGTATCCACCGACAAAAAGAAACGCAAAGCAATCGCTACCGAACAGCTTCCCAAGGAATGTGGAAGTCCGCAAGTAACGGCTTGAATCATCCTCAGGCTTTTCATATCCGAGGATCCGTCTGTAAACTATCCGCAGGAGCTGTTCGTGAAGGGTATCTTTCTTGAAAGTATCATTCAGATAAAACGGGGGAAATCCTTCGGGAATTTCTCGATCCGGCAATTCTTTTTCGGGCGGCGAAGTAATCACTTTATACTTTCTATCCCTCTCCGCGAGCAGGCCTATGGACGTTATAAGTGAATTGTTTAGTGTGTACCCCTTTTCCTGCATGGTGCTCGCGTAGTAATCCAAACATGTGCGTGCTAAATTTTTATTCTCAATAAGGTTCACCAGGCTGGTATCTGTAGACATAGCATCGAGAATGAGGAACTCCTCCAGAAGTGCCACCGATTTCAGCTCCTCCTTCTTTTCAAGAAACGTCGGATACCTTACAAGCGGTGAGCCGGAGCATCCGCCGAGGAGAACTGCACAGATCAGCGTAACCGATAGGATGTTATTTTTAATCACCATAGACATTCCATATTATATTTAATGAGAACCAACTACCCTCTTGTATACATCGAGTGTCTGTCTTCCAATTGATTGCCATAGAAAATTTTTCCTGATGTGTTCCCGAAGCTGATCGTTCTTCGCATCCTTCAGCGCCGCAGTTATTCCCTGACCGATACTTTCCACCGATTTCGGTTCGACGTACCTGGCATATTCGCCAAAATATTCGTCCGTGCCGCCGTACTTCGTAATAACGATCTTCGAACCGGCAAGCCCTGCTTCGAGCGCCGCGATACCCGGTGTCTCAAAAAGAGAAGGTAAAGCAAAAACATCGCTAGCTGCATATGCCGACGCAAGTTCATCGGAATCATTCGGAATCGAATCAAGCACCAATAAATTTGAATTTTTTTCTGCTTCCCTGAGACACATTCTTCCTGCCTCAGTATCTTCCTTACGTCCGATGATAACTGCCGGATGATTAATTTTTTCCAAAGCCTGCAACAAACGCAGGACGTTTTTCCTTTCCGGGCCGATATGACCCACGGAGAGTATAAAATTATTAACACCGTACCGCTTAACAAATAGCGATGGGTCTGCACCGTAAAATCGTTCCTCGACTCCATTCGGGACCACCTCGATTTTATCCTTGTCGATTCCAAATCCGCTCCGTATTAATTCAGCCTCCTTACGTGTGTTCGGTATGACAAGTTTCGACCATTTACAGAGATCCGCAAGAAAACCGTAATCCAACCATGTCCCTTTTGCAATTTTCCTGAGAAACCGCTCGACTTTGAGACCGGTGGAAATAAACATGGGTGAATGAAGCGAGAAAACGATAGGAGTAACGACGAAAGGAATACCTTTACGGTAGAGTTCGCGCCCAAAATGATATGTCCCGATGTTAGCACCGAAGAGATGAACCAGATCGAAATCTTCTTTCCGTACGTCCTTCCATGGATCGTGTAATGTGACATGAACTCCGAGATCCTCAAGGTGCTTCTTCGTTTTGAGAATCTGCGTCCGGGGTCCACCCTTTAAAAGCATAACCGCCTGGTAGGACGCGAAAAGGATTTTCATGTTATTTTTTTAAGATTGTTGGTGTCTTTATTATACATAATACTGAACATTCGTATTACCTCGTTATTCTTCGTACCGCATCCTCAAGCCGATTAAGTACAATCCACGGATTGAATTTCCGAATCCGCTGAATATTCTTCGGGACAACCTCGGGAACGGTGGGCCGACGCCATTGGAGTTTATTCAGATCAATATGATTATCCGCCGGCGTGAAGGCCTCTAATCCGTCCGTCCGTATAATCCGCAGTCGGGTATTCTCATGTTGTTCCATGCCTTTGATCATCAGACCATCACCATTTACCATCGCATCAAACCGAAATTGCGCCCTTGTTTTCCACCATCTTGCAATATCAACCATCGGCCTGATTTTCAGATTTCTTTCCCTTATAAGAGAAAAAACAAATTTCAGCACATCTTCATTCCCGTCTTTTGGGTGATGGTACAGGATTACCGGCGTTCGCTCTGCAACGAGCCGGTTTATAACCATGCGGTAATAGTCCTTCATCGAATTTCCATCATATCCCTGACGGCGCAAAGTACCGATACTTACCGGGTGGATGGGTATCTGGAGTCCGGGAGAAAATCCCGAACCTAGCCACGGATAAGAGGGCAGATTATCATAATCGTATGAAAATTCGGAGGAATATTCAAATCCGTTGTCATCTATTGCCCGGGCGATGTCGTAATTCCACTTTCCGTATGGAGAAGCATACCCGGG
>CAYGXH010000233.1:0-5307 GCA_964353675.1 uncultured Chlorobiaceae bacterium | reverse complement strand
AGCGTTTCTCAGCGAGTGGTTGCAGTTTTGCGCATCCCGCCCATCCTGAGCTTGTCGAAGGATGGCGGGAGCGGATGGAGATTCCGATGATAGGACAATCTATTTCCCATTACAAGATCTTAGAGAAACTAGGCGAGGGTGGAATGGGAGTCGTCTATCGTGCCCACGACACGAAGCTCAACCGAGACGTTGCTCTCAAGTTCCTGCCGCCGGAATTAACTCGCGATCCTGAAGCCAAGGAACGCTTCATTCAAGAAGCGCAATCTGCTTCAGCATTAGATCACACCAACATTTGCACAATCTATGAGATTGGGGAAATCAAGGAAGAACAGTTATTTATCGCGATGTCATGCTACGATGGGGAGACACTTAAGAAGAAGATAGAGCACGGACCTTTGAAGATAGATGATGTCATTAACATCGGGATTCAAATAGCACAAGGATTACAGAAAGCGCACGAAAAGGGAATCGTTCATCGCGACATCAAACCTGCCAATATTATGATTACTAACGATGGTGCGGTGAAGATTTTGGATTTCGGTCTGGCAAAACTTGTTGGTCAAACTATAGTCACAAAAACTGGTTCGACGATGGGGACTGCAGCCTACATGTCGCCTGAACAAGCACGTGGGGAAGCAGTTGATCACCGCACGGATATCTGGTCATTGGGAGTTATTCTTTACGAGATGATCACCGGCGAGCGTCCATTCAAGACCGACTATGAACAGGCATTGGTTTACTCCATCCTCAATGAAGAACCGAAACCTGTATCGATCGTACGAAGCGGTGTACCTAAGGAACTCGACAATGTGGTGCAGAAAGCCATGGCTAAGAATCCAAGTGAACGGTATCAGCAGGTGAATGAGATGCTGGGGGGATTGATCTCGTTACGTGCAAGTTTTGAACCGAAAACAGCAAAGTCGGAAAGAAAGAAAAAGACTAAGCGCATGATTTTGTACGCAACAGCTGTGATGATCGTGATAGTTGGAGTTTTTCTTTGGTTTCAATTTTCGACCAGAAATGATGATGTAATTGATTCCATCGCTGTCTTGCCCTTCCAGAATCTCTCGGCTGATCCGGAACAGGAGTATTTCTCTGATGGGATGACCGAGGCGTTGATTACTGAACTATCGAAGATAAAGGCATTGCGAGTGATTTCGCGGACTTCGGTCATGCGCTATAAAAAGACGGACAAATCGCTGCCAGAAATTGCCCGGGAACTGAAAGTGAAGGCAATCGTCGAAGGTTCTGTGCAAAGAGTACAGGACGTGGTGCGCATCAATGCGCAATTGGTGAGGGCAGAGCCCGAAGAACATTTATGGGCGAAACCCTTCACAAAAAATCTAATCGATGTATTGGAATTGCAGAGTGAAGTCGCTCAAGCCATTGCCAACGAAATTAAGATCGCTGTCACTCCTGAAGAGAAACAACAATTGACAAACTTACGTCCTGTCGATCCGGAGGCACATGAGGCTTATCTGAAGGGACGTTATTTTATTCATAAATTAATCGAAGCTGACGTAAGGAAAGGGATTTCTTATTTTGAGCAGGCGATTGGGAGAGATTCTAACTATGCGTTAGCATATGCAGGATTGGCAGAAGGATACGATTA
Source organism: uncultured Chlorobiaceae bacterium (assembly GCA_964353675.1). Taxonomy (GTDB): domain Bacteria; phylum Bacteroidota; class Ignavibacteria; order UBA10030; family SZUA-254; genus CAYGXH01. The sequence goes on along the minus strand of CAYGXH010000233.1, from coordinate 3,695 downwards.
CTTATGGACGTTAGGAACTATCAAATCGAAAGACGCCTTTCCGATCACAAAGAAATATGCTATGAAGGCGCTGAGTATTGATGAAACTCTGGCAGACCCGTACGCCGTACTGGGTGATATAGAGTTAGCTCAGTGGAATTTTGAATCTTCCGAAAGAAACTATAAACGAGCTGTGGGGCTAAATCAAAATTATGCGATCGGCCATGCATATTATGCCTGGTACCTTTTAATGATGAAACGGTATGATGAAGCACTAAAGGAAAGCAGACGGGCAGTTGCGCTTGATCCGCTCTGGCCTTTAACGAAAGTCATTTTTTCGATGAGTCTCTATTACAATCACAAGTACGACAGCGCGATGACACAAGTCAGGGAAGCGTTGAGTATCGACAGCAACTTTGTTTTTGGTTACGCCTACCTTGGCGATTTCTATTTGTGGCAAAGGAATTATGAAGAGGCAATTAAACAGTTTCAGAAGGGGGCAGCGCGTGGTGATTCCTCGGGGCTTCCAATTGTTGCCTATTGTTACGCACTCCTGGGAGACATGACAAAAGCACGTGAGATTATCACTGATCTGAAGATAATATATATGACTTTTCATGCTTTAGCGTACATGGGCCTGGGTGAATGGGATCGCACTTTTGAATTGTTTGAAAAGGCATATGAAGAATATGATCAAACTTTGTTAATGCTAATTTCTTTACCGGATGGTTTTGATACAAAACTTGACAGTCTCCGTACCGATCCCCGGTTTCACGCACTTGTTAAAAAGATGGGGTTGAAAGAAGGAGCGAATAGAGAGTGAAGTATTAAATATGGCGAAAAGATGATTGGACAGACTATATCACATTATAGAATCCTCGAGAAATTGGGTGAGGGAGGCATGGGTGTTGTGTATAAGGCTGAGGATACCAAACTCAAACGCACAGTCGCGCTTAAGTTTCTTCCGACAGATCTCACTTGCGATCCTGAGGCAAAGGAACGGTTTGTCCAGGAGGCTCAGGCCGCTTCCGCGCTTGATCACCCCAACATTTGCACAATACATGAGATTGGTGAAACAGATGACGGGCAGATGTTCATCACAATGGCGTGCTATGAGGGTCGATCGCTGAAGCAAGTGATTGACGACCACCCGATATCTATAGACGATTGTATACATTATACACTTCAGATAGCTCAGGGATTACAGAAAGCGCATGAGAAAGGAATTGTTCACCGCGATATCAAGCCAGCAAATATTATAATAACCAATGATGGAGTTGTGAAGATTCTGGATTTTGGACTAGCAAAACTTGCCGGCCAATCGAGAATAACGAAGACCGGCTCAACGGTGGGTACGGTGGCATACATGTCTCCTGAGCAAGTGCAGGGGCGGGATGTTGATCACCAAACAGATATATGGTCGCTGGGAGTTGTGTTGTTTGAGATGTTGACAGGGAAGTTGCCGTTCAACGGGGAACACGAAGCCGCGTTGCTCTATTTGATTGTCAATTCTGAACCGGAGCGTATTACAAAATGGCGTGACAACATTCTGCCTGCACTCGAAACCCTCATTGACCGTGCGCTCGAGAAAGATACAAAATACAGGTACCGTACTGTTACAGAGTTCGCTTCTGAGTTAAAGCGCATCCAACGACGCTCGGATCATGTTGCCACTGGGACTCATACAGGTAATACTCCCACATCACGCACAATGACTTACGCAAACGGTATCCCTGCTCGTTCCAGGAAACACACCATGATGGGCCTTGTGATCTCAGCAGTTCTCCTAGCAACTGTGGGCACTTGGTTCCTCATAAAACGTTCCACGCCACATCCTCCAGCATTGAATCCCCAGTTTACGTTCAGAACCCTGAAGGTGCAATTCACCGAAATTGGTTCACCCGCGATTTCCGCGGATGGAAACTGGATAGTCTTTCCAGCCGGTGATAAGAGGGGAAAATGGGGACTCTACTTTATGAATGCGTCAGGCACAGATGTTAGACCAGTATCTATAGACACGACGGGGGACCGAATCATGGATGTTGATATTTCTCCGGATGGGAACTCGCTGGTCTTCAACCGTTGGGAAACACGAGAGAACGTTAACGGGAGCTCGCTTTATATTGTCCCGGTAACTGGTGGAAGCCCAAGACGCGTGGATGACGGATTATCCCCCCGCTGGCGGTGCGACGGACAACGCTTCGGCTATATTAAACATACACCCTTCACACAGTCTGCTTCAGGCAACCGTGAATTCTGGACTGCCAGCAATGAAGGAAGAAATTTGCACCTTGAGTTCATCGACAGTGCCGGTATCAAGTCCTTTGGTATCGTACCGTTTGCATGGTCCTCTGATGGAAAAAGGATTATCTGGGGGCGCTCAATCACTGAAGGTTCTCAGGAACTCTTCCTGCGAGATCTTGAGACGGGCAGGGAACAACAGATCACCCAGGGGAAGGCTTCGATTATCGATATCTCGTGGGCGCGAGAGAATGCGATTATTTATGTCTCGGACAAAAGCGGATTCTATAACCTCTGGATGGTTGCCTCTAACGGTGGTGAGGCTACAAGGATCACACCCGCATCCCTCAACCAGTTGCAAGTGCGATGCTCGGCAGGAGGTAAAAGAGTACTCTACCTCCAACAGGAAACCTCTTGGAGCCTCCACGCAACAATGGTAGGTACTAACAGGTCGCAGATATTGTTGTCCGGGGAGAGCAAAATCGGTCATTTCGATCCATCACCGGATGGGACTGAGATTGCATTTGAAACCCGAGACGAGGGGCATAACAAAATCGTCGTTTTAAAGCGTGACGGCACAGATCGGAGGGAAGTAATGCAGTCTGATAGTGCGATAGCGATTATCCGGTGGTCATCCGATGGGAAGTTTCTTGCATATACATTGTTTCCGGCAGATGCAGTATCTAGGCAAAATTTAACCGACAGCCTTCCGGTGTATGTGGTCAATCCGCATTCGGTCGAATTCCCGAGGATTGTAACCAATGGGCTTCTGATGACGTGGCCAGATTCAGCTACATTGCTCATCTACCACAAAACATGCTCTTATCTTTATCCATTGAACGGCTCACCACCGAAAAAGTTCTTTAAGGATTCGACAGTCTCATTCCCCGTGGTTGGGGGGAAATATGCACTTTATAGCATAGGCGAGGGTGATAGAAAGAGTTTTTGGATCACGAGGATTGATGGAACAGGTCCTCCGAGAAGGTTGACGCGCAGGGAGAGCGGGGAAACTTGGGCATTTTCTCCGGATAATAGTTACATAACCGTTCTTACAAACAATAAGAAGTTATTCCGGATGCATTTCCCTGATGGAAGGATCGAATATCTTCCGGTTATGCTCCCGGACAGTAGTGAATCACGCGCATTGGGTGAATTCAACATAAACCGCAGTGGCAAGGAAGTTTTCTATACGTTGCAAAGGAGGTTGTTCAGGATGGTAATTATCGACAAAGTCTTTGCAGACGAGTGAGGAATTCTATGATAGGTCAAACAATATCGCATTACAAGGTTCTTGAAAAGCTAGGGGAGGGGGGAATGGGTGTGGTGTATAAGGCTGAGGATTTAAAACTCAAACGGACCGTCGCCCTGAAATTCCTTCCTAAAGGATTGGAAGCCCAAGAACCTGAACGGGTGCGATTCGTGCAGGAAGCACAAGCAGCGAGCGCATTGAACCATCCTAATATCTGCACAATTCA
>CAYGXH010000232.1:0-5335 GCA_964353675.1 uncultured Chlorobiaceae bacterium | reverse complement strand
GCACCACACTACGTTAGCCTCCCCGAAGCAATCCAGCTCGCCGATTATTTGGGTATTAAGTTTCCAAAAGAAATAAAAATACTCGCCATGGAAATTGATGATCCGTTTCAACTCACGGAAGAACTCACACCTGCCGTGCGCCAGGCGCTCCCGGAGTTCGTACGGCGTGCACGCAACATCCTTCACGATCTGCTGGAAACATAATCAATCTATCCCCCTTCTCAACGTTGAGAAACAACCTGTCCTTTCTTACATTAATGATACCTGTTATCAGGGGAAGCATCTGTTTTCATTAAATAATGTCCGGAAAACGGAACTTTTCATGGCCCGTTTCTTGTACAATATGATAGAGAAATACCATGCACGAAATGTCAATTGCGCAAAATATCGTGGATATCATCCGCGAGCATGTTACCCCTGATCAGGAAACATAAGTCCGATCGATAAAAATGAAAGTGGGTGAATTTTCCGGCGTCGTAAGACAATCACTTGAGTTTTGCTTTACTTCACTGATACATGATACACCGCTCAAGCAAGCAACACTGCAGATAGAATGTATTCCGATCAGAGCGTCATGCGGATCGTGTAAACAAACTTCTTCCCTCGAGTATGGCATATTCATCTGTCCGCTGTGCGGCAGTAATGATGTAAAACTCCTGAGCGGAACGGAGCTTCAGATTGAAACAATAGAGGTCGATGAATGAAGAGGAGGTCATATGAACATTATCACGATTGAACGGAAAGTCCTGGAAAAGAACGATGAAATTGCACGGCAAAACCGGGCGCTCTTCTCACAACATGGAATATTTGTTTTCAACCTTGTCAGTTCTCCCGGATCCGGAAAAACAAGCATTCTTGAAAGAACCCTGGAATACCTTAAAGACAAAGTACAGATCGCGGTCATCGAAGGAGATGTGCAAACGGATATCGATGCCAAACGAATTGCCCTCTATAATATACCCGTCGTGCAGATCGTCACCCGCGGCGGATGCCATCTCGACGCACAGCTGATACACGATGCGCTGAACAACATCCCGCTTCCGACGATCAAAATCCTGATAATAGAAAACGTGGGCAATCTCGTTTGTCCCGCTAACTACGATCTCGGCGAATCAATGAAGGTGGTCGTCGCCAGCACGACGGAAGGCGACGACAAACCGTTGAAATATCCTGCCATATTCCGCACCGCCTCAGCTCTCATCGTAAATAAAATAGATCTGGTGCCGTACGTAAATTGTGATCTTAAACTACTCGAACAGAACGCACTTCAGATCAATCCGCAATTGAAAATTTTTGAGACTTCATGCACAACTAATCAGGGAATATCTGACTGGGCAGAGTGGCTTCTCTCCCGGACATATCAGCATTCATGATCAAGCGTCTCCATATTACAATCCGTGGAGCGGTTCAGGGAGTGGGCTTCCGGCCGTTCATCTACCGGCTCGCCACCGATATGTCGCTGAAGGGCTGGGTTCTCAACTCAACCCACGGAGTGTACATCGAAGCTGAGGGAGAAATGCCCCTGCTCGAGAAATTTCAATTCCGCATCAACAACGAGAAACCGCGGCTCTCATCAATTCAGAGTTTTGAATCATTGTATCTCGACCCAGCCGGATTCACAACATTCGAAATCAGGAAAAGCGAAGGCGGGAACGAGATCACGGCTCTTGTTCTTCCCGATATTGCCGTCTGTCAGGATTGCCTTAATGAAGTATTCAACCCTTCAAATCGTAGATACCTCTATCCTTTTACGAACTGTACAAACTGCGGTCCGAGATACTCTATCATTGAAGCCCTTCCCTACGATCGGCCGAATACTACAATGAAAATCTTCGGCATGTGCGACGAATGCCAGCGTGAATATGAAAATCCTCTCGATCGCCGTTTTCATGCCCAACCAAATGCCTGTCCGAGATGCGGGCCTCATGTCGAGCTTTGGGAAAACAGTGGAAAAGTGACGGCAAGAGGGCATGAAGCAATCCAGATTGTTGTCCAGGCTATTCGGGCGGGGAAAATTGCCGCCCTGAAAGGATTGGGCGGATTCCACCTTGCCGTTGATGCCCGTAACACTCAGGCGGTCGAACGGCTCCGCAGAAGAAAACACCGCGAAGAGAAACCTCTTGCTCTCATATACCCGTCGATGGATGATATACAACGCGACTGCATGGTCTCCGGTCTTGAAGAACAGCTCCTCCGTTCACCCGAATCGCCTATTGTATTGCTCAAACGATTTTCAACGACTCCAGAGGGAAGTTCACCGGTGAGCCATTCCGTCGCTCCCGGTAATTCCTACCTCGGTATAATGCTGCCATACACGCCTCTTCACCATATTATTTTAAATGCCTTAAAATTTCCTATTGTCGCAACGAGCGGCAACCTCTCCGACGAACCGATCTGCATCGATGAATATGAAGCCGTCAGGCGCCTCGGAAATATTGCAGATATTTTCCTTGTTCACAACCGTCCCATCCGACGGCATGTTGACGACTCTATCGTTCGCGTGATGGGGGGGAGAGAACTCGTCCTCCGGCGTGCACGGGGATATGCACCTCTTCCGGTTGAACTTTTGAAGAGAAACGATAACACAGAAAACTGGAAATCTGCCGGAGCGTCCGTTCCTCAGAATGTACTTGCGGTCGGAGCACATCTCAAAAACACCGTTGCAGTCACATCAGGACACAATGTTTTCATTAGCCAGCATATTGGTGATTTGGAAACTGAGGAGGCCTTCAGCGCATTTAAAAATGGCGTTAATGATTTAACAACCTTGTACAATATCAAACCTTCAGTAATCGCAGCAGACATGCACCCGGCATATCTGTCGACGACGTACGCAGCGGGTAGGAGCGAACCCATAATGCATGTGCAGCATCATTATGCACATATCCGATCATGCATGGCAGAAAATCAGCTTGAAGGCGATGTTCTTGGAATTGCATGGGATGGTACGGGTTTCGGAACAGACGGTACCATTTGGGGTGGAGAATTTCTCCGCGTCGACAACAGCTCCTATGAACGAGTTGCCTCATTTAAACAATTCCGGTTGCCCGGCGGCGAGCAATCCATCAAGGAACCACGCCGTACAGCCATCGGCATTTTGTATGAAATCTTCAAGGAAGATATTTTTTCACATAAGTATCTGCCGACTCTCCGCTCATGCTCGGAAAATGAACTGAATATTTTTCATACCATGTTAAAGCAGGGCGTCAACTCTCCTATAACGTCGAGCGCCGGACGCCTGTTTGACGCTGTAGCATCCTTAGCTGGTGTGCGACAGTTTGTTACGCATGAAGGACAAGCCGCCATGGAGCTTGAATTTCTCACCGAGCAGGATTCGACGGACGGACAGTATTCATACTCAATCACAGACGCTGAAATCCCGATAATCATCGATTGGAAACAAATATTTACAGAAATCATCAGGGAAGTAAAAAATAACGGCGCTCCGGCGTCAATTTCAAGGAAATTTCATAACACACTCGCCTCTATAATAAGGGATGTTGCCGCCAGGATCGGTAAGAGAAAAGTTGTGCTCTCAGGCGGGTGCTTTCAGAATAAGTATCTCACGGAGCGCACTATATCAGAGCTTGAAAATGCGGGATTTCAGCCTTACTGGCATCAAAGAGTGCCGCCAAATGACGGAGGTATTGCTCTCGGACAGGTTGCCGCCGTCTGGAGAGAATTGCAAAAAGTGTAATTGGAAACGTTTGAAGAATTCGATAGATTTGATTATAGTTTTATGAAAAGACAGGAATAAAACAATATGTGTCTCGCAATACCCGGAAAAGTAATGGAAATCAATACCTCCTCCAAGCCGACCATGGGGAAAGTAAGCTTCGGGGGCATTCAGAAGGATATATGTCTTGACTGGGTCCCCGAGGTCAAAGTCGGCCAATATGTGATAGTCCATGTAGGTTTTGCTCTCAGCACGATGGACGAACACGAGGCGCTGGAGACAATAAAGTTAATTGAAGAAATGGAGCGGCTAGCCCCGGATTCCGCAACCTCAGACGGAAATCGATAACCAAAGCGTCGTGAGCTGAGCGCGTTAATAGTACCCATGAAATTCATTGATGAATATCGTGACAGCGCGGTCGCACAAAAGTACGTCCGTCAGATACAGCGAGTGACGACCCGACCCTGGACTATAATGGAAATTTGCGGCGGGCAAACGCATACCATCGTGAAATATGGAATAGAATCACTCCTACCTCCTTCGCTTACACTCATTCATGGCCCCGGATGTCCGGTCTGTGTGACTCCTGTCGAAATGGTCGACCGGGCTGTTGCAATTGCCTCGATGCAGAATGTTATTTTTACATCGTTCGGGGACATGCTCCGGGTCCCGGGATCCGATAAAGACTTACTGAGCGTCAAGGCTGAAGGTGGCGATGTCAGAATGGTTTATTCACCTCTTGACTCTCTTGAAATTGCAAGAAAAAATCCTGAAAAAAATGTGGTTTTCTTCGCTGTCGGTTTCGAAACAACCGCACCTGCAAGCGCAATGGCGGTTTGGCAAGCGCATGAACAAAATCTGAAAAATTTTTCCATACTTTGTTCTCACGTTCTCGTTCCGCCTGCGATCCATGCACTTTTTTCTTCGCCGTCACATTCCATTCAGGGACTTCTCGCCGCCGGTCATGTCTGCGCCGTGATGGGATACGATGAATATTTACCCATCGCCACACAGTATAAAATTCCGATAACAGTTACGGGTTTTGAGCCGGTCGATATCCTCCAGGGCATCTTCATGACAGTACAGCAATTAGAACAAGGGACATACCGTGTTGAAAATCAGTACTCGCGCGCCGTTCGAGCTGAGGGAAACACCCATGCCAGGGAGCTGATGGCAAAGGTTTTTAAAACTACCGACAGAAAATGGCGCGGGATCGGAGAAATTCCGGAAAGTGGACTAGCGCTGAATCCAAAATTCGTTGCATATGATGCTGAAAAAATATATACTGTGGCTGATATTAAAACTCATGAATCGTCAGTATGCATAGCCGGGCTTGTTCTCCGGGGGCAAAAGAAGCCCTATGACTGCACCGCATTCGGAAATCAATGCACGCCCGAACACCCGCTTGGCGCTCCGATGGTGTCGTCTGAAGGAGCTTGTGCAGCGTATTTTCACTACCATAATTTTGAGGGAAAATCCCAATAGTGCACGCTTCGGAATTTTACCCACCCACCCTCGCATGACATCGGAATATTTAAAATATCTGATCGTCTTTCTCATGATTCTCTTTTCCCCTCTGCACCTTTTTTCACAAAAGTATGCGGTCGGGGAACGGTGGCGCTGGACACATTTTACCAGCGAAGACGGACTGCCGTCAAA
>CAYGXH010000231.1:0-5363 GCA_964353675.1 uncultured Chlorobiaceae bacterium | reverse complement strand
GCGAAGCATGGAGTTTATCCCGCCGCAGGCGGAAGCTATACCCACACATAACAGCTATCGTTTAAGCCTGGGGAGTTGGACTTTATCCCTCCAACTTCGCTCAGGTCATGCATCCCGCCAAAAGGTGAAGCACGGCGGGCAGGCAACTACGATATCGAGCAGAGGGTGAAGATGGAATTGGCAGAAGAGGAATAAGTAGTAGGAATATATTCGAATAACAGGAACAAGTAAAAAATGGAAACAAGTATAAAATCACCAACAAGAGTTATGACCTTGATTTCTTTTATTTGGTTATTTATTTATAGTCCCTTTGTGAGCATTTATGCACAGTTGACTGTGCATAAATACTGGTAAAAGGACAAGTAACATGAACAAGAAAACAAAGATTAGTGCAAAAGACTGGCAAGCATTGCTTGATGAAATCAGACGGAGTTCCTTGATTTACATTGCAGAGCCATATATTTTAGTTGTCTATATTGGAGAAATCAATTCCTAATCTTAAAAGTGATCGAACAAATTTGGAAGTAAATAGCCAAGCATGTAGTTTATCCCGCAAGAGGAGGTAGTAACTTTACACCCGCCAAACAACTGGCGGGTAAGCCAGAGGAGTTGGATTTTATTATGAATTACTATATTAAGTATAAGATAGTGAAGTAGTTGGGGGAAGAATGATGAAAACATTTAATCTTTATTGCGACGAAAGCTGCCATCTTGAGAGGGATAAAATGCCTTTTTTCCTACTCGGATATATTTCTGTGCCTTATAATCAGGTTGAACTGCATAAGGAACGTATCAAAGAGATCAAATTGAAACATCACTATTATGGAGAGGTAAAGTGGACAAAGGTATCAAAATCACAACTTAAGTTTTATCTCGATCTAATCGATTACTTCTTTGGTAGCGACTTGTTCTTTCGAGCAATCGTAGTTACGAAAGATCAAATTCGTAATCCGGAATTTAAACAAGATTATAATACGTTCTATTACAAAATGTATTACCAACTTCTTTTCCATCGGCTCGATACACTAGCGCACTACAATATATACTTGGACATTAAAGATACGCTTAGTGCAACCAAGGTAGCAAAGCTCAGAGAGATACTTCAGATCAAGTTCGGTGTTGTACGAAATCTTCAAAATATCCACTCGCATGAGAGCATCTTTCTGCAGTTGACGGATCTCATATTAGGAGCAATCAGCTACCATCTTCGAAAGGATATCCGAATGGACGCAAAGCGGGCAATCATCGATCGTATCCAGGAACGCTCCAACCATGAGCTTGACCATTCAACAACACTTTGGGAACAAAAACTCAATCTTTTTTTTATCGATCTTCGATAATATGCCAACGAACCTCCTCAAAATATATCCAGAATTACTTGAGTTAGCGCATTTAAACGAAGACGAGCGTCGGAGATCGTTGTATGGTGTGTTTCGAAGAGATATTGAGGATAATCCAGGATTTAGTTTTCGCACGAAGCGCATCAATCCTGTGAAAGGTGAAAAGGATGCTATGCAAATATTGTTCAAGCATCTTACTACAATCATTGTTGAAGAATCCACGAGGAAGCGGGAGTTTGAAATGCAACGCTCACGGAGACTTCACTGGATACGATATCATATGGAGGAACGAAAACCGGACCGGATTCTTATTTTCAGTGTTAGAGAAAGATCCTGCGTGAGAACGTACATCTATGATGAAGATCAGAACTATGTTATCGTCCTTGAACCGTATAGAAATGAAGCGGAGTATTATCTTATTACGGCATATTATCTGGAAGGGAGAAATGCGGAAAAAATTCAAAAAAAGTATAGCAAGCGGTTACCCATGTTGGCATAAAAGCAAAAAACGCTAAACATCTAGGCTTAGCGTTTTTCGATCTCTTTCTTCCGAACGGAAAGATGAGCAAATATTTTTGTTGAAACTCTATCCCTAAAAGGGATCGTTAGCCACGAGGGCTGCAGATCGTGTTTCAATCGATTCCGTAATCAATATACAAAAGCGGTTTAGGATAATCAAGTCCATCATCGATATCGGTCAAATATTAGCGAGTCATTACGGATTCACACCGGAAAAGTTGGATTTCATTATCAACTATGACATTAAGTACCGTATGGGAAAGGAATCAGAACCCTGATTTATAGGATTAATGGATTACCAAGATTATTCTGATTAAAAATCAATGTTAAGGATCTGGGATTAAAATCCTGATTGTTACTTTTTTAATCTGCATTATATCAGAATCTAGACATAAATATGGACAAAGTGTCCAGATAACGGCGCCTCTAAAAGTACCTTGTGGCAACCAACTTAGACATCAACATAGACACGATGTCTATGTTCAATTAAGCGAGCAGTAATATTTATGAACTCTATTGGAAATGATAAATTGCTTGCACTACCAAAAACTGCATTCTTATGCAGTCGGAAAGTGCCGGCATCGATAGTTCTCAAATGCTTCGATTGGGCAATAGAGCAACGAAATGGGAACAGATGTATCATTTCGGGATTTCATTCCAAGATAGAAAAGGATGTGCTCCACTATCTCCTTAAAGGAAAGCAACCGATTATACTTGCCCTTGCCCGAGGATTAAAGAAAAATTACGAACCCGAGTTAGCTCATGCTCTAACAAATGGTCAATTACTTATCGTCAGCCCGTTTCATAACACCGTTACTCGTGCAAGTCAAAATACAGCATATAAGCGAAACGAATACATGGCTGAAATCGCCGATGAAATATTTGTCGCTTATGCCCAAACGAATGGTAACATCGAAAGACTCGTGATGAAATGGCTCAAGGAGGGAAAAAGGGTCAGTACGTTTGAAGTGGCGGAGAATTTGGCTTTGATAAAAGCTGGTGCGGTACAAATTTAAGAAGATTGTATGAACATGATAGCCACTGTATTTTTAATTTTTATTACAGCTTCGTATTCATCTCCATCATCGTTTGATATATGGAATTAAAAGACCTAGGTTATAACGATTGGTTTCACCAAAAGCACTTAGAGTTCAAGCAACCGGGATTTGAAATCGCCCGGGTCACCAGAGTCGACCGTGACCGGTATCTCGTCAGGAATGAAAACAATGAAGTGCAGGCGGAACCGACCGGTAAGCTGATCTTCTCTGCCGAGTCGGCTGAAGATGTCCCCTGCGTCGGAGACTGGGTCTTTGTGCAGTATTACAATTCAGGTGAACTTGCCATTATTCATGAAGTCTTGCCGAGGAAATCGTTCCTGCGCCGGAAATCAGCCGGCAAGAAGGTCGATTATCAGATGATAGCGGCGAATATCGACGTTGCCTTCATTATGCAATCTTGTGACTTCGATTTCAACCTGCGCAGAATGGAACGCTATCTCGTGATGGCGAACGAAGGCAATATCGAACCGGTAATCCTTCTCAGCAAGAGCGATCTCGTGAGCGCAGAAGATCTGGAGAAAAGGATTTCAGAAATAAGTCAAGCTCGCATTGAAACAAGGGTAATACCTTTCAGCAATGAGACCGGTATAGGATTGGACATAGTCCGGCAGACGTTAGAAAAAAGGAAAACATATTGCCTGATAGGTTCATCGGGAGTGGGCAAGACTACGCTATTAAATCATCTCATCGGTCAGGAGATTTTCGATACGAATCCGGTTCGTGAAAAAGATGGAAGGGGAAGACATACCACGGCGCGCCGTCAACTGACTATCCTGGAGAATGGAGCGCTTCTCATCGATACTCCCGGCATGAGAGAGCTTGGCATGCTCGCCGTAGGCACGAGCATCGAGGATAGCTTCTCTGACATACACGAACTTACGAAAGATTGTCGTTTCAACGATTGCACTCACACCGGCGAGACCGGCTGCGCAATCCTGATGGCGATTGAAAGTGGACATTTAACCGAAGACCGCTACCGGAGCTATAAAAAGTTGATAAAGGAATCCGAATATCACGAGATGTCGTATGTCGAAAGACGCAGAAAGGATAAAAAGTTCGGGAGAATGGTCAAATCTATTATGAAACACAGGAAGAAAGAATGAGAGAGCATAACATGACAAAAGAAACAAGCGTTATCAGTTGCCCTAAATGTGGGGTTGAAATCAATGTAAGTGAGATACTCTACCAGCAGGTGGAAGAGCAGATCCGCAACGATTTCGAAACTAAAAATGCAGATCGTCAGCGCGAGTATGATAAGAAGATCAGAGAAATCGAGGATGAAAAGGCGGCGATAGCGAAACAAAGAGAGACTATGCAGCATGAAGTAGATTCTGCTGTTCAGCTGAAGCTCAGGTCGGAAAGGGCGCAGATCGAAAAGAAACTCCGCACCGAAATTGAAGATGAAAAATCGGAGCAGTTAAAAACGATGGAAAATGAGCTTAAACAAAAATCCGAACAGCTGAGAGATCTTAATAAAACTAAGGCTGAAATCGCCAAACTCCAGCGCGAAAAAACTGAGCTTAAAGAGCAGATAGAAGCAGAAACGGAAAAAAAGTTCAACGACATGCTGGCACAGGAACGTGAAAAAATTAAAAACACCGAAAAGGAGAAAATCCAGACTGAACTCCAGAAAAGAGAAAAGCTCATCGATGACCTGAACAAACGGCTGGAAGATGCACAAACAAAACTCGAGCAGGGTTCGAATAAACTCGCGGGTGAAGTAAAGGAGATAGAACTCAGAGAGTTTTTAAAGTCGGCTTTTCCCGTCGATGAAATCAAAGACGTCCCATCCGGCGTCACCGGAGCTGATATCATTCAGATAGTCAGGAATAATCTCGGTCAGCCCAGCGGCACGATTCTGTATGAACGGAAGCAAACTCTGAAGTTCGATGATAAGTGGATACCTAAGCTCAAGGAGGATGGAAGGACATCGAAGTCGGACATTTGTGTAATCGTCACGAAAGCAATGCCCAAAGATAACGAAGATACACATTTTCGTGATGGCGTTTGGATCTGCACGTTCACCGACTTAAAAATAATTACTGCTCTGCTGCGTGATGGACTGATTAAGCAGTACTCCGCGCTGGCTTCTCAATCCGACAAAGGTACAAAAATGGAGATGCTTTACAATTATTTAATCAGCAATGATTTCGAGAATCATATACTCGGTATCCTGGAAGCATTCCGTAGCATGGACAAGTCTCTGGAGAAGGAACGGGAAGACGCGATCAGGAAGTTTGCCGAGAGAGAAGCACACATCTTCAAAGCAAAACAAAGCGTTCTAAACTTCAAGGGTCGGATCGAAGGTATAGCCAGCGATTCACTGAACCAGAAGTTGAAAATGCTTGAAGACTCAACGATCAGAAAAAACCTGGATTAATTATTATTTATTCCCCCCGACTAAAGTCGGGGGCTATTCATTTTTTTCTTTCTTTGGGTAAATAAG
>CAYGXH010000230.1:0-5363 GCA_964353675.1 uncultured Chlorobiaceae bacterium | reverse complement strand
AATGTTGTAGGCCATTTGTTCATGATTCCAAGTTATGGATTGATGGGAGCAATAAGTGTTACTCTTGCAACAGAATGTGCTGTTGCCATAACCAATATCTGGATTATGCGGGATTATTTAAATTATGAATTTCTGTTGTTGCTCCTGAAATTTACAATTCCTCCAGTTGTGCTTTATTTATTTTATCTGACGAATATTATTTTTGGAGCTTTTATCCTCAAACTATTAATCGTATTTTTAATACTCAGTGTTATATATGTTTCCCTGCGTCTTATATCTTTACGTGAAATAAAGAACGTATTTTCTTCAAAGAATTGAGCAGATGGTAAATTCTGTTAAACCTAAAAAAGTTTTAGTAGTACATCCCAATTTAAAAATATTGGGCGGAGCTGAGCTCGTTGCGTTACGGATAATTGCCTTAGTCCTAGAGCGGTACGGTTCACAGGTTACCGTGCTTACATATGAAGGATTCGATGCTAGAAAAATAAATGAATATTTTGGATTAGGTGGATGGTCAGGCCTATTAAGAATTAAGACTGTCAAACCGCCGTTGGTACTTCGGTTAGCATCGGGAAAATTTCACACTTTGAAAATTGCCTATCTTCATCGTATAGCGAAAAGGATTAGTCTGGATTACGATCTTTGTATAAGTACATACAATGAAATCGATTTTGGCACAACTGGTATACAGTATATTCATCATCCAAATTTCGCAGACCGCTCTTTCATGCGTAATCAAAACATCGTCGGAATGAAGGATATCCGAGAAACCGTACCGTTTTTAGATTCACTCTATAGATTATTGGTGAGATTCACGGCTCGTCACAGTAATGAAGGTATTGTGAGGAATATTACCGTTGTCAATTCACATTTTATGGAAACCATTGTTCATAGCCTTTATGGGATCAAGCCTACTGTTGTTTACCCTTTTCTTCACGTAAAACAAGAAACACATAATCAGTCCTGGGATCAAAGGAAATTTCAATTTTTATCAGTTGGTAGAATTTCCCCGGAAAAAAACTTACTTGAGCTTCTTTCAACCTTTGAGACAATAGCGCGAAAATATCCCGATGCAAAGTTTATCATCCTTGGTAGAATGGACAGTCAGCAGTATTTAAATAATCTTCGGAGTGCAGCTGAAAAAATTAAAAACGCCAATATCGAAATCCTTCCGGATGCAACTGACGAAAAACGTAGTCAATTATATGCAGAAAGTAAATTTTACATCCATTCAAAACCGTATGAACATTTTGGTATATCTGTCCTTGAAGCTGCGGCAGCCGGATGTCTTACATTTGTGCATGACTCCGGAGGGATGAGAGAAATAGTCACTCCAGATATTCTGCGCTTTAATAATGTTAATGAATTAATACACAAACTGACAAGGTTAATTGATGATATGACGCTTCGAAACGATTCTTTAGATAAGCTGAAGTCATCTGTTAATAATTTTACTATTGAGAATTTTGATCGTGGTATCGAATCAGCTATAAACAATTTAAAAATATATCTACAGGGTAATGAGATACTATGAATATTTTAATTATTAGTCCACTTGTACCCTATCCTCTCACCGATGGTGGTCGGATGGGAGTATTTTATCCGATAAAGTATCTTTCAGGTCGAGGAAATTCTATCCACCTCGTATGCCTCTCTGAGGAGCATAACGATCAAGGTATTGATTATTTAAAAAATCATTGCAAACTAGAAATAATACCGCATTCAAAAAAACCGACAGTACGAGGAGCTTTCTTTTCACTGTTTAGTGATATTCCGTATGAAATAAAGCGGTTTCATAGTAAGTATTTGTTGGAATTTGTAAATCATATACTGGCAACTAATACATACGATATCATTCAGGTGGAAGGTATACACACAGCATTCTATGGTTTGGAGATTAAAAAAGAATGGGATATACCAGTTGTAATGAGGGCGCATAACGTCCATTTTATGAATTTGCTCCGGTTCGTTCCACGACTTAAAAATCCACTACTAAAGCTATACCTTTCTATAGAGGCGAATAAAGTAAAGAAATACGAAATCGCTGCAAGTCAGAATTTTGATAGGGTCCTTACAGTCTCGGAAGTTGATAAACAAATTCTCCATTCATGGAACGAGAAAATACGTTGTGATGTAGTAGAAGCTGGCGTCGATGTTGAAAAATATTCCTTGGAATGCCACGACGAAGAAAAAAATACGATCCTATGGATGGGCGCCCTTCAATGGAAACCTAACCAGGACAGTTTGCTATGGTTCATTCGGGATATACTACCTGGGATTATTCGCAAGAAACCGAAAGTTAAAGTTTTCGTGGTAGGAAGTAATCCGCCTAAGAAGATTTCGCGTCTGCGTCATCCGAATATCGAGATGGTGGGCATGGTTGATGATGTAAAGCCGTACCTGAAACGTGCAGAGGTGTGTGTTGTTCCTCTAAGAATTGGCAGCGGAATACGGTTGAAAATTTTAGAGATGCTCTCAATGGGAAAAGCTGTTGTCTCAACATCCGTTGGTTGTGAAGGTCTTCCGGTAAGACATGGTGAACATTTACTTATTGCGGATGAACCGGCTAAATTTGCAGATGCTGTGCTAGAATTACTCAATTCTGGGGATATGCGCAGAGAATTGGGTAAAAATGGGCATGAGCTTGTAAAAGATCAGTATTCGTGGAGCCGTATTTCCGAGAAGCTTGAGCGGATCTATATGGAAATCATCAATGAACGCAAAGGAATTAGAACCTGATAAATGCTAAAGATTTTATACATAGGATTGAAATATGATTACGGTATCCCATCACGCGGATACAGTTTTGAGTACTTGAATATCTATGATACGATGGTCCATATGAATGGGGTTGAAGTAAGTCTCTTCCCATTCGACGAGGTAATGAGGGAAGTAGGTCGAGCTAAGATGAATAACAAGTTACTTCATGCCATCGATAAGACCAAACCTGACCTGTGCTTTTTCGTCCTTTTCACTGATGAAATAACAAAATCAACAATTAAAATAATATCTGAACGTGGCAATTTAATAACGTTGAATTGGTTTGGGGACGATCACTGGCGGTTTGGATCTTTTTCGCAATACTGGGCTGGTTTGTTCCATTGGGTAATAACCACAGATGAATCATCGATTGCGAGTTATAAAAAAATTGGATGCAGTAATGTTATATTAAGTCAATGGGGATTTAATCATCATCTCTATGTGAAGTGTAATTTACCGGAAATATATGATGTCACTTTCATTGGACAGGTTCATTCTCGTCGTAGAAAAATTATTAATCGTTTAAGACGAAGTGGCATCAATGCCGAATGCTGGGGAAATGGTTGGGAAAATGGAAGATTACCTCAGGAGGAAATGATTAAATTGTACTCTAGAAGTAAAATCAACCTCAATTTTACACAGGCTTCTCCAGCGTGGAATTGGAAACCAATCATAAAAGTCCTATTATCAAGACGCGCAGATGACAGCGTACGAGTTAATTTTCCCGGTGAAATGTTCCAGAATCTCATCGTTCTTGCAGATAAAAAACGTCTTCAGATAAAAGGCAGAAATTTTGAAATTCCTGGATCAGGTGGTTTTCTGATGACTCAATATGCAGATAATATTGAGAAATATTTTGTTCCTGAGGAAGAAATAGTCGTTTTTTCTGATTGCAATGAGCTGATCGAAAAAATCCGATACTTTCTTATCCATGATCGAGAAAGAGAAAAAATCAGATCAGCCGGATATGAAAGAGCCCAACGTGACCATACGTTTGAAAAAAGGTTTCTCGATATTTTTAAAACAATTGACATTATCAATTGATAGTGAATATAGTGCTAAATGATGAACCAGATACTTTACACCCTATCCATGTGCAGGACCATCTGTGAGGAGTATGTTTAATCTATGATAGAAGTAATTCTCTGGTTGCTGCTATGTATGGTATTATATACCTATGTAATTTATCCATCAATCATGATAATTTTACCCAAAAGAAGAAAAACAGCTTCTTTAGATCCTTCCGTTGAATATTTTCCGTCGGTATCGGTCATCATTGCGGCTTATAACGAGGAAAGTATTATAAATGAGCGGATAAAGAACCTGTATGAGCTGGAGTATCCAGAGGGGAAAATTGAATTCATCATAGGCTCAGACGGTTCAGATGACCACACAAATGAGATATTGCGATCTTTTACATTACCGAATCTACATATTGAATATTTTCCGGTACGAAGGGGGAAGGCGAATGTTATAAATGATTTAATAAACAAAGCAAATGGTGGACTTATTATTTTTTCCGACGCCAATACCATGTATGAAAAAAAAACAATTTATTCTCTTGTTAAGCATTTCAATTATCCATCTGTTGGCGCAGTATGCGGTGACTTAAGACTCTATACAAATATAACCACTGCCAGTGAGGTTGGGGAATCATGGTATTGGAGATATGAAAATTTTCTGAAGAGAATGGAGAGCAATTTTTCAACTCTTATCGGTGCAACGGGTGCGGTTTACGCCATACGAAAATCGTTGTATAAACCATTGCCTACTTCAAAAACGGTTATGGATGATTTTTTAATCCCGTTGGAAATTGTGAAAAAGGGATTTCGAGTTGTTTATGAACCTGATGCGGTGGCCTATGAAAATGCTGCCGGAACAGTATCCCGTGAGTTTCGCCGAAAGGTGAGGATAGGTGCCGCGAATTTTAACGGCATTTCTGAGTTTATATCTTTGCTGCATCCTCGATATGGTTTTGTTGCATTTGCTCTCTTGTCGCATAAGATTATACGTTGGTTTGTTCCGTTCCTACTACTTGGTGTTTTCATCGCTAGCGTGGTACTCTCCCTAACCTCTGAATTTTATTTGTGGCTCCTGTTTGCGCAATTAGGTTTTATCATTTTTGGATTATTGGGATTTATCCTTGAAAAATTCAAATTGAATATTGGTATTTTAAGTTTTCCCTATTATTTCATTGTGATGAATCTAGCACTATTCATCGGTTTTTTCAGATTTTTACGTGGTAATCAAAAACCTACTTGGGACGTTATTCGTTAAGTAGTTTTATAATGAACGAGAAATCACGAACAATAGTAATTGATTTTTTCACCATAAATTTGGCGTGGATCGTATACTTCCTCTTCAGGATACGAACCGGCTGGATCTCCTACATAGCGGAACCCGATCTGCTCTTCCCAATGCTTGCGATTTGCGTGTATTGGTTCATTCTCTTTTTTCTCTTCGGTCTCTACCGTCCCTGGTACGCAAAATCGCGGCTTGATGAATTGGCTACAATTTTCAGAGCTGTCACATTCGGAGTCCTTTTTCTGTTCTTCGTTATCTTCATAGATGACCGCGGTATGGGATCACCACTTCAGTCCAGG
>CAYGXH010000229.1:0-5388 GCA_964353675.1 uncultured Chlorobiaceae bacterium | reverse complement strand
CCGAAAATGATGAAGCCATATTACGAGCTACGGTTCGGCGGGGAAATTGTCGCAACGGTTTCATTCCCCAAGATATTCAGTCCACGTGCCTTAATGGATACAGCTGATGGAACCTGGTCGGTCATGCAAGAAGGTTTCATCAGAAAAAAAATACGTGCTGTGCGTGAGGGTGAATCGACAGATGCGGCTGTCTGCTCGGTAAATTCCTGGAACGGTGAAACCAGCATTGTGCTCCCTGATGGAACGAAATATGTGCTAAAAACAAATATCTGGAAATCATTAACGGAACTTAAAAAAGAAGACGGTAAGGTTGCTGTTACCATCCAGACTAAAGGTTTTTGGCGGACCACAACTACGTTAACGATGAACCGTACCGCGGGAGTGTCTCAGGACCTGCCTCTTCTAGTGATCCTCAGTATTTATATA
The DNA here is from genome assembly GCA_964353675.1 of uncultured Chlorobiaceae bacterium. Classification (GTDB taxonomy): domain Bacteria; phylum Bacteroidota; class Ignavibacteria; order UBA10030; family SZUA-254; genus CAYGXH01. Next base: position 4,962 of record CAYGXH010000229.1, on the reverse strand, counting down.
GTCATAACGATGCGACGAGATTCTCACGCCGCAGTATTTGCAACTGTTCACTCTTGAGTTTTTCACTCTCAAACACCTCACGCCAAATCTTTTGAATACTCACATTTCATCCTGCTTGCGGCTGGAAGTAGAATTACCTTCACGGTAATGAAGTCCTGCTAGAACTTCCTTTCTGTAGCTCCGCCCAATCGGAAGTTCCCTCTTCCCCACTTCGACTGTTTCAGAAGTAATCGCTTCAATCTTCGGGATTGATACAAGGTAGGAACGGTGGATACGGATGAACATATCGCGTGGTAATATTTCCTCCAGTCTCCCGATTTGATCTTTCGTAATGATTTTTGCATCTCTCCTGTGAATAACGACGTAATCCTCCATACTTTCTATGTAGAGTATATCCTTAAGGAGAATCTTTATCAGCTTTTTTTCCGATTTCACATAAATGTAACGATCCTTTACCTGAGATAATGAGGCAGTCTCATGAACCTGACCAGCGCCTTCACGCACCAGCTCATGGTATTTGTTGACCGCTTTCATGAAGCGATCGAACGAAATAGGTTTCAGGAGGTAATCAACAACATTGAGGTCGTAACCATCAAGAGCAAAATCCCGGTATGCTGTAGTGAAAACAACTTTTGGCGGTTTTTGGAGAGTTTTCAGGAAAGATATTCCGTCAAACTGCGGCATCTTGATATCAAGAAACATCAAATCAACCTTGGCGCTCCGGAGAACTTCTGATGCCCTGATAGCATTAGTACACTTTGCAACGATTTCAAAGTCAGCAAGCTTTGAAACATAGGTCTCTAAAACCTCGAGCGCCAGCGGTTCATCATCAACGAGTAGGCATCGAATTTTCATGCTGATTCACCGTTAAATTTTTGTAATTGGACCTCTAAAAATACACTGTACTGCTTTTCATCGGCCAGTACCTCCAGCTCATAACCGTTACCGTAGAGTAAATCCAAACGCCTGCGCACATTTTCAAATCCAATTCCGGCCGTCTCACCCTTACGGTTATTGTTCAACGGTTTGCTTACCGAATTTGAAAGGCGCATGGAAAATACCGAGTCGCTAACCGAAATGGCAAGTTCTACCCAAGGATTTTCAAGGTCTTCGCTGGCTCCATGCTTGAAACTGTTTTCAAGAAAAGGTAAAAGAAGAAGTGGAGCAATTCTCTTACCGTCAAATTCACCCGTAATATCAAGGTCAATGGCAATCCTCTCACCATACCGTATCTTTTCAAGCTCGATATAATCCCTCAGAACCTCTATCTCCCTGTGCAGTGCAACCGATGGCGCCATTGCTTCATGCAGCATATAATCAAGGAGTGATGAAATCTTTAGGATCATACTGGGGGCTAGATCCGACTTCTTCAACGTAAGCGCGTAAAGGTTATTGAGCATGTTAAACAGAAAATGCGGATGGATCTGAGATTTCAGGAACATCAGCTCGGATTCCAGTTTCTCCTTTACGAGCTGCTGCCTCGACCTCTCATGATCATACCACTCTGTAATAAACGTTATGGCCGCCACAAAAGCGATAACTGAAAGCAGGCTGATCGTGAATGTTACGAGTTCCATAGGGTGAAAGAAGCCGGTGGCGTATACTTGCTTTATATAATCGGGGTAAAACCGGGGAAGGGCGACGTAGTAGAAGATCGCTCGGTTAATTAGTGCAAATCCCGTAACAGACGCGAGGAGGTAAACGGTAAATCGGATGTAATTCTGCTTAAGGAGATACTTCCTTACAACCATGTATATAATGAAGTACGAGGATATGACAAGCACCGGTAGATAATAAGCTAACTGGAGCAAAGAATCCCATAGAGTGAAGCGAGAACTCGGGGAGCGCACCACGCTGAGAACAATGTAAAAAATCCAGAAAAGAATGTGCCAATATACCTTCTTCCACTTAAAACGATGGGAGGGTATAATTGTGGTTTGGTATGGCATTTCAACGTCTCATGAGACCATCTTCGTTTACCCACTTCATTGCCCATAATATAAGAATTTCCCCTCAGAATGTGATAAGATATCGACAAATTACACTTTCCTGCACCGTAACAACATAAAATCATCGATGAAAAGCACTCTGCTCAATCATGGTACTGTTTAATCCCCATTTTAATCCCTCCATCGAAAATTCTCCTTCTGACGCACTACATCAAGTATATTTATCAAAGGTAATATTGTTACCTGTTCCCGTATCGCGGAAAAAATCGATAAAACACCGTGAAAGTAAAAACCTGTACAAACAATTAAGGAGTGATCCCGATGTTCGCACGACTTAAAAAAATATCACTAATTCTTGTATATCTTGGACTTTGTGCCACGGTCGGGTATTCCCAACAATATTTCACCGAACATACTATCGATGCCTCCTACACGGCTGTATCTGCCATCGATCTTAAAGACCTCAATAATGATGGTAAGCTTGATATTATCGCCGGCTCTTACGGTACCCAGACCGCTCCTTCAAGTGGAGTAAAATGTTGGATAAACGGCGGTCCCTCACCGGTAAGCTATACCGGGCAAATTGTCGATGCTTCTTATGCCGCGATCACCTGCTATGCGGAGGATCTGAATATGGACGGTTTCATAGATATCACGGCAGGCTCATGGACCACCAATGATATTGTCTACTGGTTGAACAGCGGAGGAAATCCGATTGTATGGACGCGTTATACACTCACGACGGGATTCAGGGATGCCCACGGTGTCTACGCGGCGGATATCGACAACGACGGTGATAATGATGTGCTGGGGGCGGCGAGCGGGACTAATGAGATCGCCGTTTGGTATAACAACGGCGGAAGTCCGATCGCCTGGACGAAGCAAACGGTTAGCAATTCCTTTGGTCAGGCAAAATACGCATACGCAGGAGATCTCGATGAAGACGGCGATCTGGATATCATAGGAACCGCACTTTCAAATAACGAAATCGCGTGGTGGCGAAACGACGGGGGGAATCCAATCATATGGACGAAGTACACAATCGACAACGCATTCGGCGGCGCGCACGGTCTATTCCTCTATGATATTGATCAGGACTCACACTTAGATATTCTCAGTACCGCGTATTACGACGGCGACATATCATGGTATCGCAATAACGGCGGTAGTCCGTTGAACTGGACAAAACAAACTATTGAAGCCGATTTCACGGGCGTATTTTATGCGATATCCGCCGATTTTGATAATGACGGGGACAACGATATTTTTGGGACATCCCAGCCCGGGAACATGCAGTCTTATTGGCTTAACGGCGGAGGATCTCCGTTTACCTGGACTAGACACGATCTGACAAGCAATAATAATAAACCATGGCCCGCAGTGCCTTTCGATGTGGATAACGACGGATACATGGATATTATCAGCGGCGGTGATTTGCGCGTCGCGTGGTGGGAAAATATATCGAATGTACCATCCGCACCCGATAATTTTACGGCATACAGTGATTACACGACTCCAACGTCAATACTGCTGAAATGGCACGATCCGGCAACATATAATAATGGCACATCACTTTCAGACTTTCAACTACATATCTATCGCGGCGAAACGTTCATCGCCGTAGTGGATTCCGGACTCGAAGAATATATCGATGCGGGACTTACCGAACATCAGCAGTATAGCTATTCAATCCGCACCGCAATTGTATCAGATTCCAGCCCCCCTGTGTCTGCCGTTACCTATGCGGGGGGTTGCCCTTACTCCCTGCCTCCTACATCATTCAGCGTCCGTGATTCCGGCGCAGGCATATTTCTCCAATGGAAAAATCCGACAAAACATACAGATGGTTCTCCGCTAAATGACCTTGCCAGTATCCTTATCTACCGGAACAATCTGCTTTCTGACAGTCTGGAACAAACGCATCTCGATACTGGTCAGATCCGCAGTTACCTGGATATGGTGGAAGGTTATCATGAATATTATATCAGAGTGCGCGACAATGATTCTCCACCCCACTTCAGCACTACAACAGTCTCACTCTTTGGCTACGGAGGCGAGCCGTTTGTGGAATATCTTGAAAACTTCGAGTACGGAAAAGGATTAGTTTACTCAACAGGCGACTGGGATACGACAGGTACCATTTCTTTTAGTGGAGATCACTCATTTACAGACAGTCCGGAAGGAGATTACCCCAGATATGCCAACACCTTCTTTCTGTTGCCGCCTGCAGTCGTCGGCGAGGATTATGCATTGAGATTCCATGATATTGCGATCGTCTCGCTCTACCATTATGCTTATATTGAAATCAGCACGGATGCCCGCAAAACATTTTCGCTAATCACAAAATACAACTCAACGGCATATGCGCCATGGAACGACGGTCATGCAGATCCCGGAGACTGGAGGGAAGAAATCATCGATCTGGCACCGTATACAGGCGACACAGTGACAATCCGATTCAGACTTCAGACGTCATCTGGAATTATTATGGATGGCTGGTACATCGACTCTATCACGATCGGTCAACCCGATACAGTCACACCAATTATCACAAGGACCGTTTCCCTTAATGAGGGATGGAACCTGATATCTCTCCCAATCGATTGTGAAAACAAAAGTACGACAAGTCTATTCCCTGCATATGCATCATCCGCCTTTACTTTCACCAACGGTTACATTCCGACCGATTCATTTATGACAGGCAGCGGTTACTGGCTTAAATATGACACAGCAGACGAAGTTACTATCACAGGCGATATCATAGCGAACGATACAATCGAAGTAAAAAGCGGTTGGAATATGATCGGATCTCTGAGTGACGGAATAGATACCTCAGAGATTATCGCAATACCGACAGATATAATCAAATCGGAATATTTCGGATATGACACATCTTACCGGCCGGTAAACAGACTCGAATCAGGCAGGGGTTATTGGGTGAGGACATCAGCGGATGGTATAATGATAATAGAACCGAAAACAAATGCGAGCATAGAGCTCAGGTCAGATTTAG
>CAYGXH010000228.1:0-5395 GCA_964353675.1 uncultured Chlorobiaceae bacterium | reverse complement strand
ATTTCTCGGTCATGACCCATTGCCTGATTTCTCACCAATGATTGGTCAGCAGATCAATCTGTATCGACGAAAGCATAGGTTGAGCATCAAAAAAATGGCAAAGATATTAAACATCGATCCTACAACTCTGGCAAGGTGGGAAAAAGGCGAAAGAAAACCAAGCAAACAGCACGGTATACGTGTCGTAAGCTTATTCCCTTATTGAAATTGGTATCAGAAATTTCTGTAATTGTTATTCAGTTACTAATTAGTTAGATTTTAATAGTTTTTTACTCCGTATTCGATTTTCGAAATCATAAACCGAGTAATAAACAATGAGTATTATTAATCTATTTTGGGCTTTTTTAAAATAGCCATGAATAAAATAATCGGCAGCGGATTACTCTTACTTGCCAGTGCGTTAAGTTTAAATGCTCAAGATTCTCCATTCCCCAACAGGTTGGAATTAAATAATAAAAAGATAGGTGAAATTGTTCTCAAAAATGGTACCATCTATAACAATAAAGCAGATTTCGGGTTTATCGTTGTACCTGAAAACCGGAACAATTCCCAATCTAGGCTATTACAACTTCCATTCATCTTACACCACGCCAGGAATGACTCCTCTTGTCAACCGATATTTATATTGGGAGGTGGTCCGGGCAAGAGTAATCTATGGAGTGAAATGCCTGAAGTTTTCTACGCACACAATAACGTCATCAATGTGGGATACAGAGGTGTGGATGGGGAAGTGAAACTTAAGTGCCCCGAAATCGGAACCGCTATCGCTGGTGATTTCCCACTCTCCCATGATGCGCTCCTGAAATTCCGAGCGACGTTGCGACGATCATACGACCGATTACTTGAGGAAGGGATTGATTTAAATGGCTATTCCGTGCTGGAGGTTGTTGAGGATATTGAAGCAATTCGACGCGCGCTTGGATATAAGATCATTAACTTATTTTCCACGAGTTACGGGACCCAAATCGCCTACCTCTATTGCCTCCTCTATCCGGATGTTGTGGGAAGGAATTTCATGGTTGGTGCGAGCAGCAGAGGACGTCGTTTCGACATGATATGGGAACCTGCCGTAATCGACAGGATGATGGAAGAATACAATTCGCTTTGGAAAAAAGACCGGGAAACTTCTGCAAAGAGCCTTGATATCATAAAGACCATTCAATCGGTTTTAAAAAAGCTCCCTACAACTTGGAATGATATACTCATAGATCCTGATAAAGTTCGACTGGCTACGTTCTACAGTCTCTACGAAACCGAATCTGCAGCAGCGGTCTTTGATGCATTTGTCGCTGCAGAACATGGCGACCCAAGCGGTCTGGCATTGCTTGTTCTAGGTTATGACCAGGCAGTTCAGGATACATCGCGGCAGTACTGGGGAGATTTCATATCCAAATTTGCGAGTGGTGGCATGGACAGCGCACGTGATTATGAACTTGATATGGATCCGCCCGGTTCGATTCTTGGTTCGCCATCATCAAAACTGTGGTGGACGGCCATATCCGGCGGTGGTTGGCCGGTCGCCCAAATTCCATCCCAGTATTGTATAATTGACACAATCAAAGTGCGCACGCTCATCCTTAACGGGCAGTTGGATTTCTCCAGTCCTCCATCTGTCATAATTGAAGCCAAGAAGTTCTTCAAGAACTGCGACATTATCATCTTGCCTGCAATGGGACACATGGATGTATTCAAGCTCCAGCGAGGAGCTATCGATCACCTCGCAGAACGATTCTATATGGAAGGGATTGTGGACACCTCGAAGTACAAACCACACATGATCGATTTCACGCCTGCTGAGACTCTCCAAGATGAAGCCAAGAGATTGTTTGAAGGGGGAAAGAAGTGATTGCGAGATTCCCTTTCAATAATACTCGGGTCTTAATGATATGCCTTCTCCTCATCGGGGCACTCTCATGTTCTCCGAATCGGTCGCCGAGACTTGTGCAATTGCCTGTTCAGGCTGATCATAATTCACTTGATTCGTCTCAAGCCCAGATTGTCTTCAACTTCGCACAGGACTTTCCGAACGGAACGGAAATTGCAATCGCACTAATCGTTGGCGATTCTGACAAATATTATGGAATCAAACGACGCAACGATTCTTTGATATATGTCGAAAACCGAGAATCAGTCTTTGAAATCGGCTCTATTACAAAATGTTTTACTGCTACCATGCTAGCGAAGCTGGTTTATGAAAAGCAGGTCGATCTGAACGAACCGATCAAGTATCTTCTTCCTATAAGCCTTCATCAAAGCGCTCTCAATGGTAAAGAAGTTACCCTTCTCCATCTCGCAAATCACACTTCAGGTTTTCCAAAGGAACCCGACAACGTGAGCACAGTATGGACGACTCCTGGAAGTCCATACAAAACTTATGATACAACAAGGCTCTACGACTTTCTTTCAAAAAGATTAACACTGCAATTTACACCCGGCGATAGGCGGGACTATTCCAATCTCGGCGGTGGGTTACTCGGTCATATCCTGACGCTTATCACACGAAAATCCTATGAAGATCTTCTTTTTGAATATATCTGTGAACCACTCGGCCTAGGGAATACTTTTGTTGCACTTAATCCCGGACGAAGTCAAAAACTTGTCCCGGGAAGAGATCCGGGTGGTAATGTTGTCCCCAACTGGGAATTAAACGTGCTTGCTGGTGGAGGTGAGATCAAGTCTACAGCTGAAGACCTCACAAAGTACATTCGGGAGCACATGATAGACACGACATACTACCCACTCACTCTGCAACCGACGATCCAGTATACCGAGAATAATTATGCCGGACTTGGTTGGGCCTGGTATGCGAACGGCAATGAGAAGTATGTTTCTGCCACTGGGGGAACAGGCGGCTATTCGTGTTGTGTGATTTTTGAGAGATCCAAGAGAACGGGGATTGTCTTGCTGACAAATGTTTCCGCATTCCTGGCATCGAAGGGCGAGTATATTACGAAGATGAGCCGTGCCTTATATGATCCTCTTCCCCTCGAAGTTAAAAACAGGTTTGCTGGGGATAAATAAATTAACCGACGAATATTATTCAATAATAGAGAAGAAATTGGGAAAAAGTGAGACAAGCAGATTCGAATTTCCGGTAGGGTACCGCAATTTTCATAAGAAACAACTATTCAATTTCCAGTTGAATCGCTGGTACTCATTAGGTTATGCGAGGCGGGAAGACATGGAGGAAGCCGGTAAACGCGTTAATAATTTCAGCCAATGGAAATCAGAAATGTTAAGATTGGCGGAAGTTGCAGTTACTGAAGAAAGATTAATCAATGCGGCATTTTACTACCGGGCAGCAGAATTCTATGCCAAGTCGCGAGATCCAGAGAAGGAACGGCTTTACAACAAGTTTATCGAACTTTTTTACACGGCATTCAAGAACGATAATATTGAAAAACAAAATATTCCATTCGAAAAAGCCTTCCTGCCAGCTATAAGGATTCCTCCCGAAACAGAAAAACGAAGTACTATAGTTATCCATGGAGGATTCGATTCTTTTATTGAAGAATGGTATTCCATGATGAAATATTTTTCACTTCACGGTTATGAGGTGATTGGATTTGAAGGACCGGGACAGGGCGCGGCGTTGAGAAAATTCGGACTGCCACTAACATACGAATGGGAAAAGCCGGTAAAAGCCGTTCTGGATTTTTTCAATTTATCGGAAGTTACTATGATCGGTATGTCGATGGGCGGATGGTTCTGCCTGAGAGCGTCGGCATTCGAATCACGGATAAAACGAGTAGTAGCCACGGGACACGCCATTGATTACATAAAGAGCATGAATCCGGTTCTTAGATCAATTCATCTCTGGTGCATGAGTCATTGCAGGAATTTCATGAACCGGATGGCAGTTATGAAGTTTGAAAAAAGAGAAGGCATGGCATCATGGGTGGTGGACCATTTAAAGTATGTCACTAAGAAAACAAAACCTTTAGAAGCTTTGGATTTATACCTGCAATTGAATGAAGAAAATATCCATTCAGATCTTGTAAAGCAAGACGTTCTGATTTTGACCGGCAGGAATGACCATTTTATTCCTTTTAAAATGCATGAAATGCAATTAAAGGCTTTGGTTAATGCAAAATCCGTTACTGGAAGGATTTTTTCAGAAAAAGAACAGGCTCATAATCATTGTCAAACCGGAAACATCAAACTTGCACTAGATGAAATTATTAAATGGATTGAAGAAAAATCATTATGCAATTAAAATAAATATTCAGAGATAATAATATGAAAGCGAAAGTTTTACTTGGTTTTGTCTTCTTATTTAGCCTGTCATCATATTCATTATTTGCATGCACGGTCTTCTATGCCGCAAATGATACCATTGCTTTGGCGGGGAGTAACAAAGATTGGATTTCAGCTGAATCCTATGTGTGGTTTTGTCCTCCAGAACAAAATAAATATGGTCGAATATATTTCGGTTTTGATTTTTTCTTGGATCAGAAAGAACCATCTGGCGGAATAAATGATCAAGGTTTATTTTTTGAAATGGTCTATGCATCAAATATTGAACTAGTAAATGAGGTCATTGGAGAAACTTATCAAGGGAATATTTTGGAAAAAATATTAGAGGATTGTTCTTCGGTTGAAGAGGTTCTCGATTTACTAAAGAAATATAATAATCTGCAATACTATGCTAATCATTATATTATGTTTGGTGATAAGCAGGGAAACTCAGTAACCATAAAGCTTGGCAAAATTTTCGAATATAATAGTCAGTTTCAGATTTTACCATTTAAGGATGAAAGTCCTTGTGACCAATACCTCATTGCGTACAATACACTTAATAATAATAGTAGTAACCTATCAGTTGGTCTTTTCAAAAAAATACTGTCTAGTGTACATGTAGAAGGAACGATGGGTTATGGTACCACAGTGTATTCTACCATATATGACTTAAAAAATGATCAAATTTATCTTTACTATTTTCACAATTTTATGGAAGAGGTGATATTTGATATAAAAGACGAATTGAAAAAAGGTTTTAGAACTCTTAAAATAAGTTCGCTATTTTCTAAAAATATTGCAGCGGAAGATTATATAGATCAAAAAAATATGGAGCTTAAACAGAGAATAGAATCCAGATGGACAAAGAATATTTCAGTTGAAGAATTTGCAAAAGTGGAAGGGGAGTTTCGAAGTCTAGATACTTCCTCAAAAGATAGATTTAGAATTATGCTAGAAAATGAGAAAATATATATTGCAGTCAATAATGACTCTAAATTTGAATTATATCCGGAATCCGCATCAAAGTTTTTTATTCCATCAGTAAGTGGTGACTTTAGTTTAACATTTTTAAAGAACGATACTGATAATTTGTCAAAAGTGTTGGTAGAATATGAATCCAAGTTTTATAAAGGGATTAAACAAATATTTCAAAAGT
>CAYGXH010000227.1:0-5396 GCA_964353675.1 uncultured Chlorobiaceae bacterium | reverse complement strand
TATCCTCGTAATCGTGCTCGAATTATACCGCATCCGCCAGGGCCGTATCGGCAGTCTTCCTACGGTACGCTTCGAATGGTCGAACGTCTTGAAAAGCGTGAAAGACGCCGCATGGGAAATACCACTCCCCTTTATTATCCTGGGAGGAATCTACGGCGGCTTTTTTACCGCCACTGAAGCGGCGGCAGTCACGGCGTTTTATGTCCTAGTCGTGGAAGTTTTTATATACAGAGATCTCAAACTCTTCTCCGATGTCCCGCGAATCATGAAGGAGAGCACGGTACTCGTCGGATCAATACTGGTCATTCTCGGCTGTGCCATGGGGCTCACCAACTACCTAATTGACGAAGAAGTTCCGATGAAGTTGTTCACCCTCATCCAGCAGTTCATCACCAGTAAAGTGCTGTTCCTGGTTCTTCTGAATATATTTCTTCTCATCGTAGGTATGATGATGGATATATTTTCAGCGATCATCGTAGTAGTACCGCTTATCATCCCTATTGCTACCGCATATGAAATAAATCCCATTCACCTTGGGATAATATTTCTGACAAATCTGGAAATCGGATACCTGACACCCCCTGTAGGGCTGAACCTTTTCATATCGAGTTTCCGTTTCAACAAACCGATCACGGAAGTCGTACGGACAGTCCTTCCGTTTATTATGATTCTTCTTATCGCTTTGATAATTATAACCTACGTACCGCAATTAAGTCTTTGGCTGGTTGAACTCATCTGGGGTCAGTAGAAAAGTAAAAGGGAGGAGGTTCCCCGCGTCTGATTCTTTAATCGATCCAAAAAATCTTTCTTTCAGATTTATCGCGCGTCAGAAGAAGACAGGTATACATTCCGCTATTCAGATTTGAAATATCCGCACCGGCTATATACCGCCCCGGATTCTGTATCTTGTCTACGACACTCACAATTTCCCGGTTCATCCCGTCCAGGATTCTCATAATAACGGGTCCACTTTCCGCAACTTCATATGGAATATAGACGGTGGAAGGCGACTGTTGAATAACCTCTCCGAGGCGGAACTCATAGACCCACTGCTTTGCAAGATTGAGGATTTCAGGCAGAATAATACTTTCGACCGCAGGAGCGCTTTCATTCCGGAGGGCATCCATAGATGTTATGGCATACTGATACCGGGCTGACATAATGTGCACGATAGTGTCCCGATATTCATTCACTCCTCTTTTCACAGCAGCGATGAGATATTCCGGATTACTGATATCGACCGGAAAATGCGGCGAACGGTATATCAGATAGCGATCGGCAACATCTTCCTGTCCCTGAGGCGGGGATTCTTCCCACCGTATGTGAAAAATACCGTCGATCACATTACGCACTGCAATAAATGCCGGGGGAGGCGGAGGAAGCGAATCTTTCCACGGCATCGGAGGGATGAAAGCGTTCCGTTCATAGCGACCACCGGCGTTGAATCCTTTGCTAATGTGTGAATAGCGGAAGAACGCATTGCCGTGAAGCTTCAGGGATCTCGTTGTATCGATTATTTGCGGAACCTGTTCGTTAACGTTGCTTTTATACACAGCTACTCCAAGGTAGATCTGGCGGCCCTTTGTGTTTACCGACCAGTCGCGAGCGACGAGTGCGAAATCGGGATCTCCCTTCTCATCCCCCAGCGTCCAGTATACCTGAGGGACGAGGTAGTCGACAATCCCCTCCCCTAGCCACAGACGCGAATCCTGGTAGAGATCGTCATAGCTTGGCTGACCCTTCACTCCGTTGAAATTTCTATAAATACCTATCGGTGTCGCGCCAATTTTTAAAAGAGGTCTGCATGCCATTACCGAATCGTGGAACATTCTGAGGAATGTGTTGATATTCTCGCGCCGCCATTCATCTCGCCGCATGGTTCCGCCATATAAACGGAAAGATTGGTCATCGGGAAAAGTTCTGCCCGGATACCGGATAAAGTCGAATTGAAATCCGTCGATATCATATCGCCTGACTATATCCATTGCCACAGCAGCATTGTATGCGCGTACGTCAGGTATGCCGGGATCAAACCACCACTCACCGTTGACCTGACGAATCCATTCCGGGTGGACGAGCAGAACATGTTTCGGCTCCGATTGTTCCGGTATCGGACCGCCTGATTTCACAAGAAAGGTATTGAACCATGCATGGACATCAATACCGCAGGTGTGCGCCTCTTCGATGATGGTCCGGAGCGGATCGAATCCCGGATCTTGTCCGAGCGTACCGGAGAGAACTTGCGACCACGGTTCGTATCCGGGCATGTACATAGCATCAGCGCGCCCCCTGACCTGGAAGTAGATCGTATTGAAATTCGCGGCTGATACTTTCCGTACAATATCACGCAGTGACTGTTCCTGTTCCGCGGGATCTTCCGTTTTCGGCCAGTCGAGTCCCATGACCGTAGCAAGCCAGACTGCACGGACCTCATACTTAGGGATTCGAGGGAAACCGACAACATCCTGCGGATACAATTCCGCGTACAGCAGGAGAACGGCTCCGAGAACTGCAAAGAATAACCGGATCAAGAGTCGATAATGGTTATGATGAATTATTGAGAATTGGACTTAATATAAGTACTTAGCGGTAAGAGAATCAAGAGAAATTTCCCTGATGCCGATTTTCATAAAAAATTGTAACACTTCATTGATTGACTTTCAATAAAAATAACCTTATATTTTTACTTCAGTATTCAGCTAACTGACCTATTTTTAATCAATTACATGATTTTAGGAGTAGATAACTTCACGTGAAAAAAAATCGTGGCAAACTGATTATCATCATTGCCTCCATTCTTCTTTCGCTTTATTTCCTCTATCCAACCTACAAAGATTACCAGTTTACGAGAGAACTTCGGACTCTGGTTGGCGAAGATAGTATAAAGTACATCGAAGAGAATGAAGGCACGATTCGCGCAGCAAAGTTAAACCGGGTAAAATTAGGGCTTGATCTTCAGGGCGGGATGCGCGTTGTACTTGAAGTCAACACCCTCAAAATGCTTGAAGATGTCGCAAAAAACAAAGACGATCTCTTTTCATCTCTGCTTGATGAAGTTCGCACAACCGCAAATACAAGCGACCGGGATGTTCTGGACATCGTCCGTGAAAAGTTCCAGGCGAAAGAAGTAAGGCTCAGCCGGTATTATGGAAACATACGGGACAGTGACAACGACGTTATCAGTCGCTTGCAGCGTGAAACGAATAATGCAGTGGACCGGGCAATGGAGGTTGTCCGTAATCGCGTCGATCAGTACGGCGTTTCGGAACCTTCAATCCAAAAATCCGGCGGCCGGAGGATCATCGTTGAACTTCCGGGCGTGAGCAAGGAGAATGAGGTCCGCCAGCTTCTTCAGGGAACAGCGCTGTTGGAATTTAAACTCCTCACCGAATCCGAAATCGCACTAAAGGTTTACGAATCAATCGACAGGACCATGGCAGGCAAGCCAATCATAGATTCTACAGAGACTGATACAATCGGAGCATCTGTTGCAAAGAGCGATACGAACGCGGTGGATACTACTCAAACTCTCGACACTTCTCTAACAACTATCACCGACGAAAACGTACAGAGCCAGGAAGATGCCGCGCGGGAGCATCCATTTTTCGCTCTTGCGAGCACAGTTCAGCAGCAGGATCAGGCATGGAACGGCGAGCTTTATACTGCAGAGGAAAACAAGGGCAAAGTATCACGCATCCTCCGGCGTCCCGAAATCAAGAGACTCATTCCTTCTGATATGGATTACGTATGGTCGGCACGGCATGAATTTATTGCCGAAGGAAAGAAATACTTCACACTCTATGCCGTGAAGAAAACTGCCGAGCTCACTGGCGGCGTCATAGTGGATGCGCGTGAAACGATCGATCCGTCATCGAACAAGCCGATCGTCCAGATGGAAATGAACAGCGAAGGATCGCGCGACTGGGCTAGAATCACCGGATCGAATGTCGGGAAACGAATCGCCATTCTCATGGACAACGCGTGTTTTTCTGCACCGGTAGTTCGGGTAAAAATCATCGGCGGCAGTTCTCAAATCGAAGGAATGGCTGATGTGGACGAGGCGAGGCTTCTTGCCATCGTGCTCAGAGCAGGCGCACTTCCCGCACCCGTCGATATCATACAGCAAACAACCGTGGGACCTTCGCTAGGTGAGGATTCCATCAGCAAGGGACTATGGTCCGTGATCGTCGCATTCGGCATCACGATCTTCTTTATGGTTTTGTATTACAATCGCGGCGGAACTATAGCCGATGCGGCGCTCGTCCTGAATTTACTCTTTGTTCTGGCTGTTCTAGCAGCATTTCAGGGCACTCTAACATTGCCCGGTATCGCCGGCATTATCCTCTCCATCGCAGTCGCTGTCGACGCAAATGTTCTCATTTACGAGCGTATTCGCGAAGAATCAACAGGTGGGAAAACGATTTCCGCCGCCCTCGATGCAGGATACACAAAAGCATTCTCCGCCATCTTTGATTCAAACCTCACAACTTTTATCACAGGCATTGTCCTCTATCAGTTCGGCAGCGGTCCCATTCAGGGATTTGCACTGACGCTGATGATCGGAATTGCAGCTAGTATGTTCAGCGCGATTGTTATAACACGCGTGATCTTTGAATTCATGATCGAACGCGGTAAAAAAATAAGTTTCGGATAATATAATACATTCGGTATCAATCTTATGCGTTTTCTACAGCAAACTAATATCGATTTCATGGGCCGGAGGAAGATGTGGTATCTTATCTCCATCTCCGTAATTTTCGTCGGTTTCATTTCCCTTACGGTGAAAGGGGTCAACTTCGGCATAGACTTCCTCGGTGGAACAGAGCTCATCGTTAACTTTAACGACCCGGTCGACGTGGGAGATGTACGTTCATCACTTAACCGGGCGGGATTCCCCCGCGCCGAAATAAAAACATACGGCGGTCCTCAGCAGATACTTATACGTACCGAAGAACAGGCGGAAGGGACTGTCATCGGCGACAGGATACGGGAAGCTCTCACAAGCTCATTCGGGCAGATGAATCCCACCGTACTGCAGGAAATCAAGATAGGACCGAAGGTCGGCGCCGAGCTTCAACGCAACGCGCTGTATGCGATAGTATTTTCCCTCCTTGCGATGTTTATCTACATCGGATTTCGCTTCAAGTTTATTTACGGTATGGGCGCCGTCCTCTCCCTTTTCCACGATGTACTAATCACCCTTGGAGTCATTTCAATTGTCAGCAGTCTGCCGTTCCTTAACTTCGAAATCGACCAAAACATGATTGCGGCATTTCTCACTCTTATCGGAACATCGGTGAACGACACAGTTGTGATTTTTGATCGAATCCGTGAAAACCAGAGACTCTACCGGTCGATGGGATTAAATGAATTAATCAACAAGAGTCTGAACCAGA
>CAYGXH010000226.1:0-5430 GCA_964353675.1 uncultured Chlorobiaceae bacterium | reverse complement strand
CAAACCCTCATCGGACAGGTCGATTTCGAACCGAAAGCTACTGAAGTTATTACAGACAGCTGGGAACAAAAAATTTCACATTTTCACTATGATAATCTGAAGAGCGGAACCGTTGTCAAGCCCGGTTGGAATGTAAAAGCTGATGTCTATGCGGTAGAGTACTTCATCTATCCGGATAAGGTCGGATCTCTGGATGATATTCCCGCCGGCATAAAGGAAAAATATCTGCGTGACGGTGACAAGTATCAGATTAACGATCCATTCATACAGGATCTGGCGAAAAAAATAGCTGGAGGGGAAAAGAATCCCTACTGGATCGCGCGTAAAGTTTACGAGTATCTAACTGAAAACCTTACATATAACCTCAAACCGGTCGGTGGTTGGAATCCTGCTCCAACCGTCCTTAAACGTGGCACCGCATCGTGCTCCGAATACTCCTACTCGATGATAGCGCTCTGCAGAGCGCTGGGCGTTCCCGTGCGGTACGTGGGTACGATAAGTCTGCGGGGCGACGATGCTAGCTTCGACGATGTGTTTCACCGCTGGACAGAAGTCTATTTGCCTCCATACGGATGGATCCACTTTGATGCCAACAAGGGAGACCAGCCTACACAAGGCGGTAAAGTTCTAGGTATCGGAAATGTAGACGCCCGTTACATCATCACCACGGAAAACGGCGGGGGCGATGAGTATCTCTGGTTCGGTTACAATTACGGATTTAAATGGACCTCCGAAGGAAAATGCCGTATCGCAGAGGAAAGCTATGGCATATGGTCCTCTGCCGGAGAAAAAAAATATAAAAAACCCTTAAACTAATACTGAATCGCCCCGGCCTTCAGGCCGGGGGAAAGCTGATATAACTATGAAAGTTCCACTTGCAGATTTACAGGCGCAGTACCTATTGATAAAGCCTGAAATCGACAGCGCGATATCACAGGTAATCGAAAATTCACAATTCATCCTCGGTAAGGCGGTCTCCGACTTTGAACAGGCATTTGCACAGGCACATAAAGTAAAATACGGAGTAGCTGTAGGTTCGGGAACGGACGCGCTCCACGCCTCACTCTGGGCTTTCGGTATCGGCACAGGCGATGCAGTTGTTACCACGCCGTTCACTTTCATTGCCACAGTTGAGGCCATCTCAATGACCGGTGCTCAGGTGCTCTTTGTGGATATCGATCCCAAAACATATACAATGGATCCCGCTAAACTCGAGCACCTTCTCCGTTCGCATCAACCAAAAAATATCAAAGCTGTCATCCCCGTCCATCTATACGGCCATCCTGCAGATATGAGTGCAATCAGCGATATTGCCGCGAAATATAAAATCAAAGTGGTTGAAGATGCCTGCCAGTCACACCTTGCCCGGTACAAGGATACCTTCGTCGGAAATTTTGGCGCCGCGGCATGTTTCAGCTTTTATCCCGGTAAAAATCTCGGAGCGTACGGAGAGGCAGGGGGTATCCTCACAGGCGACGAGAATCTGGCGAAGAAACTCCGCCAGCTCCGTGATCACGGGCAATCAGAAAAGTACAAGCATGAATTTTGGGGTCACAACTACAGGATGGATGGAATACAGGGCGCTGTTCTCGGTGTAAAATTAAGATATCTCGGCCGTTGGACAGCGAGGAGGAGGGAAATTGCCGCCCGCTACAAGGAGCATTTATCTGGTGTCGGCGACCTGGTAATGCCGTACGAAGCAGAAGACGTGTTTCACGTTTACCACCTCTTCGTCGTGCGCACAAAACAAAGGTCTCAATTACAGAAATACCTTGCAGAAAAAGACATCGCCACTGCCCTTCACTATCCTATTCCGATTCATTTCCAGGAAGCGTATAAGCATCTCGGATATAAAAAAGGAGATTTCCCTACGAGTGAATCAGCCGCCGAGGAATGTGTATCACTTCCGATGTTTGCTGAAATGTCGGATGATCAGATTAATTATGTCATAACAAACGTTCGATCCTTCTTCAAACATTCCGGGAATTCGTAATTGTAAATAAAATAAAAAATACATATACTTGAATCGATGTAATCGTTTTTCACTTATTATTTTTAAACACAGGAATAATTATGAAGATTAGTGTTATCGGTACCGGTTATGTGGGTCTTGTTGTTGGCACATGCTTCGCAGAGACAGGAAACGATGTTATCTGCGTCGACATTGACGAACGGAAGGTTCGTCTTCTGCGTCGGGGGAAATCGCCCATCTACGAACCGGGCCTTGAAGAACTCATAAAGAAAAATATTCATGAAGGTCGACTATCATTTACGACAGATATTGAAGACGCTGTGAAAAAAACCGGCGTGATTTTTCTGGCCCTTCCTACGCCTCCGATGGAAGACGGTTCGGCTGATTTAAAACACATTCTATCGGTCGCCAAGATAATAGGCAAGACCATGAACGATTACAAGGTAATCGTAAATAAGAGTACAGTTCCCGTAGGGACGGCGGATAAGGTTCGAGAGGTGATAGCTGGTCAGACAGAGTTAGATTTCGACATCGTTTCGAATCCTGAATTCCTGAAAGAGGGGGCAGCAGTGATGGATTTTCTGAAACCCGACAGGATTGTTGTAGGAACGAGGAGTCCGAAAGCCATTGCAGTCATGCAGGATCTCTACGCCCCGTTTATACGCACAGGTAATCCGTGCATCATTATGGATGAAAGAAGCTCCGAGCTTACGAAATACGCCGCAAATTCTCTCCTCGCGACGAAAATATCCTTCATGAACGAAATTGCCAATCTGTGCGAACGCGTAGGCGCGGATGTCGATATGGTAAGAAGAGGCGTCGGAACAGATCCGCGTATCGGACTTCAGTTCCTCTTTGCGGGCGTTGGGTACGGCGGCTCATGTTTCCCCAAAGATGTCAGCGCGCTCGCAAAAACGTCGGAAGAGAACCGCTATAACTTTAAAATCCTTAACGCGGTCATGGATGTGAACAAGAATCAGCGGATTCTTTTTACAAAGAAAATTCTGGCACACTTCGGGAAAAATCTTGCAAAAAAGAATATCGGGGTGTGGGGACTTTCATTCAAGCCTAATACCGACGACATGAGGGAAGCCCCGTCGGTTTCAATTATCGAAGAACTGCTCAGGCATCGCGCGGTTGTTCGGGTATACGATCCAGTCGCAACGGAAGAAGCGAAGAAATACCTCAAAGATACCGTGAAATACCACACCAATAATTACGACGTCCTTAAAGGTGCGGATGCTCTTATCGTCGTAACCGAGTGGAACGAATTCCGTCGTCCTGATTTTGACCGGATGAAAAAGCTTATGCGCGGACACGTAATTTTCGACGGTAGAAATATATACAATCCCGAAATCCTAAAAGGAAAGGGCTTTACTTACTACGGAATAGGGCGGGGGTAAAACGAATGAAAGAATCCGGAATCATCAGCGTCGTAACCGGCGGAGCAGGTTTTCTTGGATCACACCTGTGTGACCGACTCCTCAGCGAGGGACATCGCGTCATATGCATCGACAATTTAGTAACAGGCGATGTGGCGAATATCGCTCATCTCATGGGGGATGATCGATTTCGGTTCATAAAGCATGACGTTACCAACTATATCTTCATCGATGGAAGGGTGGATCATGTCCTGCATTTTGCTTCGCCTGCAAGTCCGATCGATTACCTCAAACTGCCGATACAGACGCTGAAGGTCGGATCGCTCGGGACGCACAAAGCTCTGGGATTGGCGAAGGAGAAAAAAGCAAGATTTCTACTTGCATCCACATCCGAAGTATACGGTGATCCTCTTGAGCATCCTCAGTCGGAATCATACTGGGGAAACGTGAATCCGATCGGTTACCGGGGTGTCTATGATGAGGCAAAACGCTTTTCCGAAGCGATGACGATGGCATACAACCGCTACCACAAGGTTGAAACAAGAATCGTGCGTATATTTAATACATACGGACCGCGCATGCGGATTAACGATGGACGGGCCATTCCGGCATTCATGTCGCAGGCTCTCCGTGGCGAAGATATAACGGTTTTCGGTGAGGGGAATCAAACCAGAAGCATATGCTACGTAGATGATCTCATAGATGGGATCTACCGGTTGCTGATATCATCAGTCGCGGAACCGGTCAACATCGGCAATCCGGACGAGATACCTATACTCCAGCTCGCCAAAGAGATCCAATCTCTAACGAAAACAAAAAGCAGAATAATTTTCCGGAATCTGCCGGAAGATGATCCAAAAATTCGTCAGCCCGATATCAGGAAAGCGAAAAGCCTCCTAGGATGGGAACCCAAGGTGCATCGGCTGGAGGGTTTACAACGGACGCTGGATTATTTCCGTAGCAAAATTATTCCGTGAAAAACCGTTTTACACCGGTTATTATCCTCATAATTTTTAATATCCTACCATCCCGATCGCAGTCGGTATATTCATTGGTGTATTTCCCCGATAATCATCCCTTTTCATCTTTTCGTGCATTGTCTGTCTTTTCGTATGCGAACGAAAAAACCTCCGAGATCACTTTATCAGAATTATCACATCCAAGGCAGTTGGTTTTCTATCCAGAGAAAAATAATCTGGTATACCGGTGGAATGAGGTTGCGAGCGATACTTTCGTATATAATCCGGGTATCAACTACACACGACTTGCGCTTGTCGGCGGTGCGCTGGTAACAACCATGACCGCGATCCATATTTATCAGCAGAACGGATGGTGGAAAGATAACCGGGCTCCGTTCCACTTCAAGGAAGACTTTGTTTACGGATTAAGCGTGGATAAGGTCGGCCATTTCTACGGCGCGGATGTCATTAGTTTCCTGGTGAGGAAATCACTCTTATGGGCGAATCTATCCGACAAACAAGCTCTCTGGATCGGTGCGGGCGGAGGTCTTCTTTTTCAGACGTTTACTGAAATGGAGGACGGATTCTCGGCGTGGGGATTTGACCGGGTGGATTGGCTTTGTAATCTTGGCGGTGCACTCTGGGCGCCTGCGCGACACCACATTCCATTCCTTGGAACTTTTGATATAAAGATGAGCTACCATCCGTCCGACCTGCTGGGAAATCCGGGAGGAATCGGATTTAAAGGGCAGAAGCATCTAATCATCGATGATTATGAGGGCCAGACATTCTGGCTCAGCATGAAAATCGAGGATATCCTCCCGCAAACTCTCAGGTCTACATGGCCCGATTTTCTATGCCTTGCTCTTGGATACGGTGCGAGAGGTGTGGCAACTCCAGATCCCCATCGTGTGTATTTCATTGCGCCCGACATTGATTTCACACGTCTTATCCCTCAATCCACACCTTTTCTGAAAACACTTGGCGAGGCGTTAAACTTTATACACCCGCCACTGCCGGCGCTCCGGATACATCCAACATCGATATGGTACGGCATATACTTTTAGTGCGGTGATATGGAAGAAATCACGATTATACTTATTGCAGTCGGTCTTTC